>CAZCQC010000347.1:0-5736 GCA_964500155.1 uncultured Rikenellaceae bacterium
CTGAGACAACCGGAATGCAGCCATTTGGTTACTGTTTCTGACTACCAGGATATCGCCAACCAATGCCGGGTGGTTCCAAGTCTTGCCTTCAATAGCCGGGAACCGTGCAAGTTCTTTAAATTGTTCAGGATCCGCTTTAACCAATACAAGTTCTCCTTTTTCCGATAAAATCAGCAGAATATCCTGGTCGGCCAACAAGAGAAGCTGACCTCCATAGCGCGAACCTCTCCATTTGAGATCACCTTTTTCAATATTGATACATTTTAGATTCGGGCCCTCAAAGCCGAAAATATTACCTTTATGAAAGACGAAGTCGTTAAAGTATGGCTTTAACTTATCTGAGGTCCAGAGGTCTTCAATGGCCCATCCACCGGATCCATTTTTAATTGTAAGGCACCGCATCCCTTTTGCGGCAACTCCGCTGGATTCACCAATCAGAACATTCTGTTCAGTAATCAGGGCTGGCTGGATAATCGGACTTCCCGTCAATGGGAGTTTCCATAACACCTTGCCGTCGGCAGGAACGAAACTGGTCATACTCGTTTTGTTCATAAATAAAACCTGTTTAACACCATCGACTGTCAATAAATGCGGAGAACTGTAGCTTTCTCCACCATCCTGACCGGACCAGAGCGGATCACCATTGACAATATCATAAGCAGCAATTTTACCTGATATTGCAACTATGACGTTGCTGTCGACTACTACCGGCGAACTCGTATAGCCCCAACCCGGTATTTTTACATCAGTGTCTTGCGCTGCATTACGCGACCATACTACGGAACCATCACGTTCATCAAGCACGTTCAGTATTCCTGTCGCACCTATTGTATACACGCGTCCTTTACTGAGGGTTGGTGTTGAACGCGGACCCGGACCTGCATGTGAATCCCAAAAACGGGTAGAATCTCTATGAATCCAAACAGGTTCGCCAGTTATCAGGTTATAGCAGCTAACCATTTCATAATCACCGCGCTGTTCCTGGGTATATAGTAAAGAACCATGGATTGCAAAAGATGAACAACCAGGGCCAACATATCGGTTCCACATTAAAACCGGAGGTGATTTGGACCAATCGGTCTCTATTCTTGTATTGTGGATGATACCATCCCGATCAGGTCCGCGAAAACCCGGCCATTCGACTTCATCGGCTATTGTTGCGGAACCGGCTTCAATAGTAATTATTTTATCGCTGGTTTTGGCAAGGAAACGTTCTTCGGCCGTTTTAGACCACCGCCAGGCTAAATCGAAATGTAATTCGCCATCCATCCCTTCTGAACGGAGCAGCGACCAGAAACCCGTAGAAAATAATATAGCAGCAATCATAGTTATACGTTGAAGTCTCCTTGTCAGACGACGGCTGGCCACCGCCCATACCACAAAAGCCAGGCTTAGTACTGGAATGGAGAATATAGGGAACATTAATCCCATGTTCGCTGTTGCAATCGACTCGTGCAGAATTTGGGATGTTATTGCTAATGCTGCTATCATCAGAACAACAGCGATCCAACGTTCGAATCGGGGTGCCCTGCTAAAAAATGCCCACCATACAACGATTGCTAACCCGCCCAGAAGTCCACCAAACACCCCGATAGCAATAGTATCAGGCACAAATGCCGGGAGTGCAAATCTGACCAGCCACTGGAGTATCACGATTACTACACCCGGCCATAACCGAAGCTGTTTCTGCTGATCCGGTAAAGTTGGATTTGTATTAGTATTCATTTTTTTTAATGATTTACAATGATTTATTAATAAAAGACACCTAAAAACATTGAATGCTGCGATAAGAACCGAAGATCCTTACCACAGCGTCATGAGCATCGGAGGCAGCACAGGCAGTCCAGGGTATCCGCGATGGTACTTTAGCCGGAAGTACTGAGCCTCGATTTATCGGGAAACAACTTACCCATTTTATCCATGTTGGTAACAGGGATTATTTATATTCTGGTTAATGAAACAAATCTATATATTTCTTAAATATATATTCCCTGCTTCGTCGTCCTCCGGTTATTTCCTTTAAAATCTCTAATTTCTCGAGATCCTCTAATAGTTTATATGCTGAAGGATAAGATATACTGGCTACTTCTACAATTTTTCCGGCATTGATTAATGGTCTATGGTACAAGTAATTTGTAATCTTTTGTGCATTTGCTGCCCGACTTCCAAGTTTCTGTATGTCAAGGTCAACTTGCTTCTGTAATTGTAATATCCTATCAAATGTCTGAATACCTTTATTTGCAGTTTCAATAACTCCGACAAGGAAAAACTTAAACCATTGGCTTATATCATTTTTCTCCCTGACGAGCATTAAATTTTCGTAATAATGTCGCCGATGAGTTTCTAAAAAATCTGAAAGATACAGTATAGGTTTTTTTAAAATACCCCTATTAACCAGGTATAATGTTATCATCAACCTACCTACTCTACCATTTCCATCTAAGAAAGGGTGGATTGTTTCAAACTGATAATGAATTAAAGCTATTTTTAAAAGCTCCGGGAAGAATATTTCCTGATTGTGAACAAAATTTTCCAAGTCACCCATTAATTCTTGAATAGAAGTATGTATTGGTGGTATGAAAATAGCATCATTTATTGTTGCTCCTCCAATCCAATTCTGGCTACGTCTAAATTCACCCGGTTGTCGTTTTTCTCCTCTTACTCCCTGCATTAATGTTTTATGGGTATGCCTGATGAGTCTGGATGAGAACGGAAGTTTATCCAATTCCTTAATGGCTATTTCCATAGCATGTATATAATTTTGAACCTCTTCCCAGTCAGCTCGTTTGTCAGGAGGAATATCTTTTTTTTCGCGTAATGCTTCCTCTATGTTTGTCTGCGTCCCTTCTATTTTACTACTTTGTGTCGCCTCTTTCAAAACGTGCATGCTTATGAATAAATCGATATTTGGAATATAATTTGAATACATGTCCAATCTGCCAAGATCCCTATCAGCTTTACTTAACAGTTGAATAACCTCCATATTATCCAGATGCCATTGTCTATTGATTGGTGTTGGCTGGAAGCTTTTATAGTAGCCCTGACTTACATAGGTTCCGGCTTTGAAATCTTTCATAGGTTGAATTTTAAACAAAGATAAATATTATTTAATATTAATCATACAATGTTAAATAATATTGTTTTGTATTTAATATTATTGTTATTAATTTAAATAATACATTCTTCTATTAAAGTTAAAATGCGCTTGTAGCGGTTGCCTTGTTGCTAACAGCACTATAGGACCGATCCTCCGGCTGGCGGAGATGGAGCCTGTCCCGCTTCAGCCAGAGCAAAAACCCTGACGATCCCCCATTGAGGGAAATCAGGGCAGGTGTGACAACTTGTTTCCATTTATCGGCAGACAGCTTACCCATTTTGTCCGTATCAGTAGCAGAATTATTTTTTCTATTTTGTAATAATCCGGTCAATTTTTACGACTAACTTAAGAAAATCATTTAATTGAAGGTGGAAAAAGAGTTCATAGAGTTAATTAAGAATCACGAAGGGATTTTACATAAGATTTGCAATATATACTTCTTTCGCAATCCATATAGAGAGGACTATTATCAGGAAATGCTGATCAGACTTTGGAAATCATTTCCGAATTATAATAATCAATCTGCATTTTCAACATGGCTATACCGGGTTGCTTTAAATACAGCAATTGATATAATTCGCAAACAAAATCTGCAACCTAAACACACTGAACTTTCCAAAATTGAATACAACATACCGGAACATGACCCTAATATAGAATCTGATAAAAAGGAGAAGCTTTATCAGGCAATCAATTATTTATCCGACGTTGAGAAGTCGATAATTATTTTGTATCTGGAAGATTATAGCTATAAGGAAATTGCAGAAATAATAGGCCTTTCGGAGAGTAATACCGGTGTAAAAATTAACAGAGTAAAAATTCAACTGATTAAAATCTTGAAAGATGGATAATAATGATTTAAAATCTATGTGGCATGATGCCCACAATTCAAATCGGGGAATTATTTATGATAAAGTAAGTATTGAAAAATCCATTACCATGAAACACTGTAATGCTATCTCTAAGATTTTATCGGATGTAAAATTGAAAATTATTGTTTCTGTAATGGTATTACTTATTTATATTGGTTTAATGTTATACGCTTTTGTATATCTTGATTTAGTTTTATCAATAAATTCTACCATCCCTCTCGCTTTAGCCGGTTTATTCCTCATGTTTATTACAACATCAGAAATTGTCAGGTTATTAATACTGACAAAAACGGCTGATAATATGTCGGTTAAAGATTCATTGCTATTTTTTCGAAAGAGATTGGATAGAATAAGGATATTTGATTTTCTGACCTATTTAGTCATTTTGTATCTATCAGCAATATTGGTAATAGTCAACTATATATTTGATATTGGGGGAGTTAGGAATCTGTCAATGTATAATGAAATTATCCCGTTACCCTTCTTATTGTTTTTTCTGTTATTGCTTCTATTATTGCCCTGGTTAATCAAATATTTACAGAATCAGAGGTATAGAAAAATATATTATGAGCTCAATAATTCTGTTCATATCCTCAATGAGGAGGCATAAATCAGGCTGCTAACGACCCTGCGGTATGTTTTGTCGCGGATCAAAGTCCACTATCCATTCAATTCCATACTTGTCTCTAAACATTCCAAAATATGTACCCCATGGACTGTCAGCAATAGGCATTTCAATTTTCCCGGCTTCTGAAAGTCCATTAAATATATTATCTGCTTCTTCTTTGCTTTCTGCACTTACTGAAATTTTACTTCTGTTTTCATTTTCATTTGTCCGTCCCATACTTTCCGGAACGTCATTGGCTATTAAAATGTTTTTGCCAATAGGTAATTCAATGTGCATTATTTTATTTGCCTCATTTTCTGCTACCGGAAATTCAGGGCTTGACAGGTCTTTGAAACGCATAATTTTTGTGAATTCTCCGCCAAAGACTGATTTGTAAAAATTGAATGCTTCTTCTGCATTTCCGTTAAAGTTAATGTAAGGATTGATTTGTACCATCTTCTTATATGTTAAAATTAATCCGGTTTATCCATTTGATTGTTCTTTTGGAAATTTAGTAATATCCATGTAAAAAATTTCCCAGGTGTGTCCGTCAAAATCTTCTATTGTCCGTTGTTGCATGAAACCATAATCTTTCATTTCGTTTGGTTCTGTTCCACCAGATTTTAGTCCATTGGTCATAATGTTATTTACCTCATCAATGCTGTCAACCGACAATGAAAAGAGACCTGCTAAATTTGATTTTGTGTCGGCAACAGGTTTAGTTGCAAAGGATTTAAACTTTTCGTGTGTCATTATCATCACAAAAATATTTTCACTCCAAACCATACATTTGCCTGTGTCGTCCGAAAATTGTGGATTATTTGAAAATCCTAATGCAGCATAAAAGTCCATTGATTTCTGGAGGTCTTTCACTGCTAAATTGATAAATATCTGCTTTGACATATTTTTACTTTATGTTTTTAAAAGATTTACGCATCAGGTATATCAGGTTCCACTAAACGTTTTAATTTGTCCAACGATTCCTGCCAGCCTAAATAACACATTTCAGTGGGTATCATATCTGGTATTCCCTCTTGTGTTGCAAAGAGTTCTGTACCGCATAATACTTTTCGCAACTCAATTTTTGTAATCATTTGTCCCGGAAGATTCGGGTCGTCAAACTGGTCGGTATACTTCAATAGTTCATTGGGTATAATTTC
>CAZCQC010000348.1:0-3001 GCA_964500155.1 uncultured Rikenellaceae bacterium
GTGCTGGCGGGAAGAGTAACGAATAAGGCTCCCTTATTATTTGTTATTCTGAAGACTTCCGGATTTTTCAATAAATAAGTTCCGCTTTTGCCTGTCGAATTTTGAGAAACCCCGGTCAACAATAATAAATTCAACAGGTAATTTCGCTTTTTTCGGTGTAGAAATTGATGTCCCGGTAATATTTTCAACTGCTTTTTTCAGAAGTGGTTCGGTTAGTTCTCCCAGAGGATAAGCAGGCAGCAATGCATCACTGACACGAAAATCGGGTTCAAATCCATTTTTGAAATTTGTGATTCCCAGAGAATTGGCATAGCGCATTATTATAGGTTGCATCCCCCAATTTTTAAAACCGGTATAATCAGACTCATTTTCGTACCAGTCTTCCGGTTTTATGGTGATCGATGCCGTATATTTTCCGTAAGTGGTGTCGCCCACAATGATAACATCCATATAAGGTTCAAGTCCGCAAATTGTCAATTCCGAAGCACTTGCAGTTCCTCTTCCGGTTAAAATATGTACTTTACCGAGCCCCAGTTTAACAGGTACACCCGGGTCAAATTTAACGCCGAGCTGATCCTGTTTGTCTTTTGAAATCCAGTAAGCCTGATATTTGTCGTTCCACTGATATGAAACAAGAGTACTTTTGTTGTCCACTGTGCTCAGAGGGGCTATGGAGCTTGTCAGATATTGAGCGGCTGTTGTATAACCACCCGGATTGTACCTGAGGTCAAGCACCAGATCTGAAATCTGGTTTTCCTTGAAATATTGAAGTGCCAGGTACAAACTGGAGCTGTTATAGCTGGGTATATATTGAAGATAAACAAGGTAACCGATCTTATGCCCGTCTCTTTCAATAATTTTATACATAAGAACAGGATCAAGATGCAGTTCTTCAGCAATCAGAGTAAATGTTGATCCGGTAGCAATACCTTCATTTGTTAAAATTCCTTTTGTGACTGAGACCGAGGTGCCGGATAATAGATTTCTATAGTTATCTGCAGTAATATTCCCTCCGTCGAGTTTTATGATGATATCACCTCTGGTAAAACCTGCTTTTGATGCAGGGGTATTTGGGTAAACATATTCAACGATAGCGAAATAATTGCCGGTAGGTGCACCTGAAGCATTTACAAACGTTCCGAATGCCAGAGAGTAACCGAAAGTTTTTTCAACTCCCTGGAGGCTTTGTTCAAAAGCAGTAATGTCATCGGTAATAAAGGACCACTTGTCTTCACTGTATAGCAGTTTTTGAAAATAATCCATGGAATTGGTTTCGTACTTTATGTCGAGGTCAGGTAATTTGTCATACCAGAGATAAAGATCCGTCATCACCTCCTTGATAAAACCGTTTATCTTCTGTACCTGTGGTGAAGCCACTTCTTGTTCCTCTTCATCAGGTGTCTCTTTCTTCTCGCAACCAGTAAAAAACAAAACTGAAATTACGACCCAATACAGCCAGCGCTTATTCATTTCCATCGTTTTTTGATAAAATTATTTCTCTATAAAGCTACTGAATTTCTTAAGAATGTTTTTCGGATTTTCAGGATGTTTACATTTGATCCGTATTCTGATATTTAATCCATGATGCACCTTACCGAGTATCCGACAATTTTCCAGTAAGTATTCCTTTCGACAACTATATTGAATTTACTAAGAGAACGAAACCAGGCACTCTCCGTATCTAAATTGTTCCCGGTGGAGGACCACCATGTGCAATAATATCCCAGTCCAAGAAAATCATCTCTAAATGAAGAATAGCGTGAACCAGCCGGTAGTGCTGTAAACCCGCTCAGGTTTGAGGCACCGGAGTTTGGACTGGCCCAGTGTGTCAGACCACCCTCCTTCATCTTCATTCCTGCAATATCTTTCCCTCCCAGAAAATCTGTCAGTTTAGTCCACTCTGAATCGGATGGTACATGCCAGCCAACAGGACAGATTTTCCGCTGATCCCCTACAACAAACCAGTTATACATGACCCCGTACACATTTATATTTAGGATATCGTTGTTATAAAGACAATAAGCCCCGTAATTAAGTCCGGTCCATGAGTTAAGCTCAGTAACATTTGGAATTGGACTTCCATCCTGGTAATGCGTAGTTCTTAGGTTTTCAGCCATCGAGGTTTGTCCACCGATTTTTACAGTTTTGTAGCTGTTGCCCTCCTGATCAGCTACGCTTCCATATGTAATCCACTCGGCGAAATTAATTTTGGATGGTGCGGTTTGAAAGCTAATCTCATTCCCGTAACCTGTGCCAATTTTATTAGTGGCATAGGCTCTGACATAATATATTTTACTTCCGTTTAATCCAAACAAGGTGCTGGAATAACTTTCATTGCCAACACCGTTAGTTGTTCTTTTGTCATCGATCGTGGGATTGGTTTCAATGCTCCAGCAGACCCCGCGTGCAATTATTGACCTCCCGTTATCATCTATTATGATTCCTCCCGATTCAGCCGATTTAGAAGTGATATTAGTAACCTCTAAAGTGCTTAGCTGAGGCACCAATTCATCCTCACAACCTGAAAAGGTCGACAATGCCGTCATCATTACCGCAAATAGAAACAAAGGATTATTCAGTATTTTGCTTCCCAGACAAGTCATGAGTGAGGCTTTGGTTTTGTTCTAATACCAAATATATGCAATGTTCAGAACAATATCCATGCCAAAGGGAATCTGGCAAAAAGCCCCCGGAGGAGATTCAGGAAGGCTGGTGATTAGTTTTGTTTTATTCTTGATCCTTTATGCACCGCACACTAAACGCTTCAAAACAGCTGTAATTTGTTAAGCAGCAACTGGCGGATATAGCAAGAGCATGAGCTCCGGTTTCAGGGTGGTATTTGTCAATTGTAGAGTTCCAAAAAAAGGCTCCGCAGTATAATCCGCAAAAAATTCCTTCCGGTTTTCGCCTGCCTGCGGGCACCGCTGTAAATCCACTTTCATTTGTTCCGGTGTTTGGCCATAACCAATGTTCTGTCCCGGCTTCTTTTAACTTATCTGTT
>CAZCQC010000349.1:0-10517 GCA_964500155.1 uncultured Rikenellaceae bacterium
CAGCCCGGGAAAAGCATACTATCAGCCATCAACAGGAAAGATATTATGCTCTTCTTTCCTTATCACCCCTTCGACCATTTCATCGATTTGCTGAGGGAAGCATCAATAGATCCTCTGGTGACATCCATACAGATTACCATTTACAGACTGGCCCGGAACTCAAGTGTTATAAATGCACTGATGAACGCGGTAAGGAATGGCAAGAAAGTCACTACGATTGTTGAACTGCAGGCAAGATTTGACGAGGAAGCCAACATTTTGTGGGGCAACATGCTTATGGAAGAGGGTGTAAAGGTTATATACGGTGTTCCCGGACTTAAGGTTCATGCCAAACTATGCCTTATTACAAGAACCAAGAATGATCTGATAGAGCGTTATGCCGCAATCGGCACAGGTAATTTCAACGAAGATACCGCAAGGATCTATACCGATCATCTGCTCCTTACCAGCAATAAAAAGATCACTAATGAGGTCTTCAAGACTTTCAACTTCTTCAACGTCAATTACCGGAAAGACAACTATTACCACCTTGTGCTCTCTCCCTTCTTCTTAAGAAACAAGATGACACTTATGATTGACAACGAAATAAAGAATGCAAAAGCAGGTAAAAAAGCATATATTTATTTGAAACTAAACAACATAACTGATTCTGAAATTATTAATCAGCTTTACGAGGCAAGCCAGTCCGGTGTAACAATCCGTATGATTGTAAGGGGAATGTTTTCACTTGTCACAGGAATTAAAAATGCAAGTGAAAATATCAAGGCAATCGGAATAGTTGACCGTTTTCTTGAACATACCCGATTTATGATCTTTTGTAATGGAGGAAATGAGGAGTGTTATATTTCCTCTGCTGACCTTATGACACGCAATATCGAACACCGTATCGAGGTGACCTGTCCCATTTTTGATAAGAACATCAGGAATGAGCTGAAGGAGATATTTGAGATCCAATGGTCGGATAATATTAAGGCAAGAAAGCTCGACCCTGCATTATCGAATAAATTCGTGAAGTCGGATAAAAAATGTGTGCGTTCCCAGAGGGACGTATACGACTACGTGCTGAAAGTCAGTGGCAAATTACCTGAAAAATAGACTAACAAATGAATATTGCGGCTTTATTAATTGGTACCGTGATCATAATTCTCTTTTCATGGTCGTTCTCAATAAAACATAAAAGGTATCACGGAATTCCGAGGTTTTTTGCTTTCGAAAGCATATACCTTCTGGTTCTGCTGAATTTCAAAGTATGGTTCCATGACCCGTTCTCCCTGAATCAGATCATCTCATGGATTCTTCTGATCCTCTCGGCTTATTTCGGTCTTGCAGGCTTCTTTCTCCTGAAAAGGAAAGGTAAGCCGTCACAGAGTTTTGAGAATACGACAATCCTTGTGAAATCCGGTGTTTATAGTCTCATAAGGCACCCACTTTATTTTTCACTTTTTCTGCTTGGCACAGGAATACTGATGAAAAATCCCTCCCCCCAAGCTCTTATACTGGGAGGGATAAATCTAGTTGCTGTCTGGCTTACCTCCCTGACTGAAGAAAAGGAAATGATTGAAAGATTCGGGAATCCCTACATGGAATACATGAAGGAGACAAAGATGTTTATTCCATTCATTCTTTAATTGTCTTGCAGGTCTGAATTTACCTAAGCTGGCACGACTTGCATGACGATAATAAAATGAACAAATTCCCTTTTTGCCTGTTTATTAACTGATTAATAAAAATAAACCCATGACAAGAAGAGATTTACTACAGAAAGTCCTTATAGGCGGAGTCACTTTTCTGGTGCTGCCACCTGCACTGAACAGCTGCTCTAAGGATGACAATCCCGATGGAACCGGAAATCCACCTCCTGGAAATAAGCTTAATCTTGACCTTACAACACCGACATATTCTGTGCTTAACACCGCCGGTGGATTTGTTATTACTCCGCAGGGAATTATTGTGGCAAACACCCCCGCAGGATATGTTGCACTCGACAGCACCTGTACCCACCAGGGTTGTACTATCGGGTACAGCTCAACAGCGAATAATTTCCCATGCCCGTGTCATGGATCAGTCTATTCCGTAACAGGTAGTGTGGTTAATGGTCCGACTACAGTTGCTTTGAAATCGTATTCGGTATCAAAATCAGGTAATACGCTTACAATAAATCTGTAAATTATTCCTCCCCCTCTCTCCCGGGAGAGGGGATCGGGGGCTGAGGTTACCCAGAAAATCAGAAGCCGCATCGGATTTCTCCTTTGCGGCTTCTTCTAATAAACCCAATCAAAAAATATCTTCAGTTATTTGGCCGAAAGCCATTTCATTGTTTTATCTGACTCAGGCTTTTCCTTTGAATAAAGCACGTCAATAAGCTTCCCGTTCTCATCAATAAGGTATTTCTGGAAATTCCATTTAACTTCGGAATCCATTACTCCATTTTTATCTTTAGAAGTAAGCCATTTATAAAGAGGATGCATATCACTTCCCTTAACTGAGATTTTTTCCATCATAGGAAAGGTAACACCGTAGTTACGGGTACAGAAATCCCTTATTTCAGAGGCTGTTCCAGGCTCCTGGCTTGCGAAATTGTTTGCAGGAAATCCGATAATTATAAGTTCTCCCTCATATTTCCTGTACATCTCCTCCAGATCCTTGTACTGTGGAGTAAAGCCGCATTTTGATGCGACATTCACAACCATAACTTTCTTCCCTTTCAGTGAGGAAAGATCGTAATCACCTCCTTCAAGGGTTTTTACCTTGAAATCATAAAATCCCTGAGTCTGAGAAAATATAGCAATAGGCATCATAAATAATAAAGCTGTAATATTCAGTTTGTGTTTTTTCATATTTATTAAATGTTTGAGTATTAAACAAGCTTATATTCTAAATGTTCAGGAGCATAGCTAAATGATATTTACCGTCATTGCGAGGTCCCGCCACCCGGCGGGGACGAAGCAATCTTACACCGCTTATCATTTCATCTCAGTCACCGCCTTCATTTCAATTCCGATAGGCATTTCCATCCCCATCGATGATATTTCCAGATTCCCTTTGAGTTTTGTCGCGGAAGTAAGCTTAACCAGATATCCTTCCTTAACTGCAAATAAATATTCTGAAGTACCTGTATAAGGACCCTTTATAAAAATATCCATCCCCTGGTTCTGAACGGTCATCGTCATTAAACCAGTATGCTGGCGTGAGATCTTTGCACATTCGATACCATTAACTGTTTCAAATCCTTCCACCTTATTGACACTCTGATCTATGGTTTTCATTGTCATAACCGGGGAAGTTGTCACCACTGAATCTGTGAGATTCCATATATCACCAGGTTTTACTGGATTTTCCGGAAGCCGGGGGAAGAAATCTCCAAGTGTCTGGCTCAGGTTTGTTTCACCGCTCCCTTCGATATTGTAAGTTAAACCTGCTGCTCCTGACATATCAGCAACCTTCCCGTCAGGAGTAATGACAAGTGTGCATGATTTACCTTTAATCCCCTGCACTGCTCCACCTGAACTACCCATGGGTGAATTTGAGGTCTGTCCTATTGAATCAACAGCAATTTCAAGCTTCAGATTGTTATCCACACTGCCAGCCGATTTAACTGAACATCCAAATGCAGAATTCACATCAGTCTGCATGGTTTGTCCCTGGACATCCATTATCTGGACCATTGTACTATTGGTTAAATACCTGACTGCCTTGTCGGCCGGATAATTGTATGCCAGTTTTACTGTTCCTCCTGTATTTTGAGCCAGAACATAAGTACAAAAACCGGAAAACACCAAAATAATTCCGGCAGCGATAAAAGATTTTACTAATTGTTTTTTCATTACTTTTTGATTTAAATAAATAATATTGTCTGTTGAAATTTATTATTTCAGCCTTATCTTCAGGACGCCGTTCGCTCCCATAGAACCATACATGGTCGTACCCACATCATCAATAAATTCTATCGATTTAACATATTCGGTATCAATAAATGAGATGTCTGAAACGATCTTATCATCAACAACAAGCAGAACCTCGGGTGTCCTGTCGAACGATCTCTGCTTAGTGTTGACGATGGTATTTCCGTTAATCCTTACATTGTAGATCTCGCTTGCAATCGCGTCATAGATGGACTTGTATTTTGAATAATCCTTTACATTCTTCTTGTCCTTTTCAAAAACTGCATTTTTGAGAACCCCTTCTGTTATATGGCCATGACTGATGGCATTATTAAAATTCTCAACATTATCAGTATAAACAAGATCAATCTTATAAACAGATCCTGACCTGACTTTCTGCTTTTTCTCAATAAAACCATAAGCTGAAATTTTCAAAATATCTTTTTTGAAACACTTTACCGAAAATGTTCCCGCGGAGTCCGTAATGACAGACTCACCTGCTTTAAGTGATGTAACCGTCGCATGTTTCAGCGGAATAGTCTTGAATGAGGTCACAACTCCGGTAGCAGATTGTAAATCCTGCGCCTTTGCATCTTTTCCGGAAGATATCAAGATTAGGAATAGAAAAAGAAAAGAAATTTTTGTTTTCATGGCTTATTGAGCTTTAAGCAAATATAAGAATAAAAAGTCGTTAATCGAATTGCTTGAAATTCCAGGGTGAAAGATTTTCCGGAGTGATCCTGGCTGAAGTATAGGATTACTAGTCACCTCATATTGCTGTACAGGGTAATTACTGTACTCCCTTTTGCTGAGCATTTGCGGACCTCTTTAATTGACCGTCCGGAGTATGATGAATATCTTGAATCGGAACATGAACAACAGATCAATATAGTATCCCTAATTCATTGGTGGTAATATCCCTGCTGTCGGAATTTTGACGAATGTCCTTAATAAAGGGACAGAAAATCAATAATTGAATGAGTAAGAAAACTTAGCTTTTTTCAGCCGCTGTCAGTTGAAGTAAAATCCCATTATTTCGCCATTTATTCTTTTTACTGCGGAATATTGATATAAAATGATCAAAAAGTCTAACCCTTTAATTAAAAAGTGTAAGAATTTGATTTTAAGATTCCATAATTTAAAAATATCAAAAGTGTGACGGAATGTAGTATGACAGAGAATTTTTATTGATCTGATACGATAAATGATGAAAAAATTGGAAATACATTTAAGGCAAGTACAAACAGTGGAGCAAAAAACCAAACGGGTTAAAGTTTGCAAGTTTCCTCCCACCTGGATAGAAGTTCCGGTAGAAATCCCTGATGAGAATGCAATCAGTCAATTTATTAAGAAGCAAAACAGGTCAGATGACCTTCTGGATCGAAAAATCTTCGAACTGAGATATGCCCGAACTAATATCTGACCAGCTAAAAGCAAATGCTTTATCCATTTTCCGTGCAGTTTCCCATAATTGCTAACTATCAGATAAAATTTGAGATTCAATCAACGCCATTAATGCATTGTCTTAGTGCATTTTAGTGCCTTATCGGCATTTAATCTGCCACCAGGATGCATGATTTTCTATTAAACTTTTTATGTTAAAATTTGTTGACTTGGAATTAAGTGATGCTTATCTTTGACATGCGAGACTTAAAGTAATTACTTTTTCCTGGCCAAACTGATATAGACTGATTTTCGGAAATATTCAAATTTGTCATGCAGAAGAATTTCCTTTTAAATATTTTCCTTTTGCTCCAATTGGCATATATCCTGATTCTTTTAAATGGCTGTGAAAAAGAGACACATCTGACTTTGCCTGTAATATCTACTTCCTGGTTAACAAGTGTCACGTCAGAATCGGCCATCATTGGAGGAACTATAATCTCGGACGGAGGAGATATTTTAAAAACCAGAGGTATATGCTGGAGCACACATCTTAATCCCACAGTTTACGATAATTTTACATCAGACGGATCAGAAACAGGGAGTTTTGTCAGCAATATTACCGGATTGGTAAGCGGAACACATTACTATGTACGTGCTTATGCTACCAACAGCCTGGGAACAGCATATGGTAATGAAATCATATTTATTACACCATTAACCGACATTGAAGGTAATATTTACAATACTGTAAGGATTGGAGACCAGGTTTGGACAAGAGAGAATCTGAAAACGACAAGATATAATGATAATACAGATATTCCTGTTGTCACTGATAATGTTACCTGGATCAGTTTAATCACGCCTGCCTGCAGTTGGTATATGTTCAATGAATCAGATGGTAATAATAACTATGGAGTTTTATATAACTGGTACACTGTGAATACAGGCAAACTATGTCCCACCGGATGGCATGTACCAAATGAAGATGAATGGAAAACTCTTGTCGAATATGTGGGGGGGGAATATTATGCTGGTGGCAGATTAAAAGAACAGGGAACAGGTCATTGGACAAATCCAAATTATGGAGCATCTGATTTTTATGGATTTACTGCCCTCCCGGGTGGTTTCCGCACAGGATTAAATACCGGATCATTTCGTGCTATGGGATACCTTGGCCGTTGGTGGGTTAGTACGGATTCTGATAATCCGTGGTGGGATAATTCGGATTCTGTTTCGAGGTGGGCAAGGTGCCGCACCATATTTTTTGATAGTGCTGAAGTAATTTTGGGTATGGGATTAAAAACGAATGGCTATTCTATTCGTTGTGTTAAGGACCAATAACTGTTTTTATTGTCTTTTCATGTCATCATTTTATCACAGGGGGGTTTAGTTTCAATGTCATAAATAGCTCCGATAAGAGAAATAAATTTGACTTGTCTTTTTTCTTGTCATAACTTGTATCAGTATATTCAGTACAGGTTCTTTTTATTAATCATTTTACAATTCAAGGCAATGAAAAAACTATGTCTGATGACTTCAATTTTTGTTTTCCTTATGTTCGTTTCGATTGGAATACAGGGGCAAACCGGCCAAACACAACTCGACCAGCTTACATTAATGGAGCAGTTTCTGGGTACATGGCAAATGACAGCTAGTGGTGATACTGTAATAGCGGAATTCCAAAAAATTGGAAAAGCGTTTCTGGAAAATGATTATAGTGTAAAAAATGGGGTGAAAAATTGGGGGAGTATTTGGACCTACGGTTTTTCTCCGGATGAAGGCAAATTCAAAATTTTTGCAGTTCAGTCAACCGGAGATTACTTAACAATAATCGGTTCGTTCACTTCTGAAAGAAAGTGGGTCCAGGAAATAGTCCAAAACTTTAACCCGGAAAAAGTCCTAATGAAGGGTGAGTTTGTTTTTGTCACTCCTGCAACTGCAACTGCCACTTCTTTTAATTCAGAAGGTGTAAAAATAGAAGAATATAAATTCATAAAAGTCAAATAGAAATACCAAAGAGTATTGGTTAATACCTTCATTATTGTTTTGGGACCTGCCCTCGGATAAAATCCGGGGGCTTTTGATTAAAAAAATTGACTTTGGCTTGCGCAAGCTGTACCTTTGATAGTTATCAAGGATAATATATTAATGTAACAATTGTTGTAACCATGAAACGATTTCTGTATATCCCAATTATTGTTTTTCTCTGTATTGGTATTATGCTTATTATGCAGTCATGTAAGAAAAAACCCACTTTACCTGTCCTGACGACTATAAATATTGCAGGAATTACCCAGACAGGTGCAATATCGGGTGGTATTGTAAAAGATGATGGAGGTGCTCAGGTAACTTCCCGTGGTGTCTGCTGGGGTCCTGATATAAATCCGAAAACCAGTTCTTACAAAACAAGTGATGGTACAGGTACAGGAACTTTTACAAGTAGCATAACCGGATTAACGGCCGGTACCAGATACTATGTACGTGCATATGCCACCAATAGTGAGGGTACAGGGTATGGCAATGAAGTTTCATTTAACTCAAATCCAATCCTTCTGGCGACTATAACAACCGTAAGTGTAAGCGCTATAACAACGACTTCAGCAATGACTGGAGGGAATATCACCTCTGATGGGGGTTCAGAAGTAACTGCCCGTGGAGTGTGCTGGGGTACTGTGACTGAACCTGCTCTAACCGGTTCACATACATTTGATGGTACAGGAATTGGAAATTTTTCAAGCAGTTTAACGGGATTAATACCCAATACATCTTATTATGTAAGGGCTTATGCCACGAACATTGCCGGAACGGTATATGGCAACGTTTTGCCTCTGACGACCCAACAGGTTAAGTCTCTGACCGATATTGATGGAAATGTTTATCATTATATAACCATTGGAAACCAGATATGGATGACAGAAAACCTTAAAACCACCAGGTACCGTAATGGTGATCCCATCCCTACAAACCTCAGCGATGGGAATTGGTCTGGTACAACTTTCGGAGCTTATGCAAATTATAATAATGATAATAAGAATAATGAAAGACTCGGTAGACTTTATAATTGGTATGCCGTTGCCGACAGTCGTCACCTGTGTCCTTTAGGCTGGCATGAGCCTGGTGACCCGGAATGGACAACTCTTGAAACATACCTTACAAATAATGGTTATGGATTCGGAGGAGATGGCAATGATATTGCCAAATCATTGTCAGCTACTTCCAGCTGGCATGAGAGTGGTTTAGCTGGTAGTGTTGGGAATGATCAGGCAACCAATAACAGCAGTGGATTTACTGCGCTTCCTGGAGGCTTTCGTCACAACCATGGTTTCTTTGATTACCTCGATTATATTGGTTTCTGGTGGTCTTCTTCAGAGGGTGGGCCTGGTTTAAACGTTGCCAGGAGCCGAAATTTACAGAACAATTCTGTTAATCTGAATAATACCGTATATGATAAACATAAAGGCCTTTCTGTTCGATGCATAAAAGATTAAGTAAAATACTTACAGCAATATTTTGGAAGCCATCAGAAATCAGCTGAGGGACTTTCCTTCTATATGACAGGCACTTATAATGAAAAAAGGGAGTATTAATCTCCCCTAAGTCTTTCTTGCCTTGCCATTACTCTTCAGTTCTGAGCCAATACGTCAATCAGATTTTAGTTAAAGTTACAACTGTTTTAATTTGGCCACCATCAAGGCATATTACTTTTTGCATTTTAAAAACCTGTGCCTGCCAGTTTGCATCTTTTAAATTCTTCGCTTCAAATAATTTTGAGCTAATATTTACATAAGAAGTCTCAGAGGAGTATTGTGCAAAATATTTTTTCAATTTTCCCATGATTAATTCCTTTAGTTATATAACTATGTATCCTGATAGATTCAGCATCCGTCAATTGATTTTTTTCAACAATGAAGGAACACAATATTACTATTATCTATCTGATATATAGAAATTACTTATGAACACCCTAATATTTCTTTTATGCAAACAAGTTTGCAGTGCTCATAATAAACAAAGCCCTTTAAGCTGACGCTTAAAGGACTTTTTCTTTTGTCGGGGTGGCAGGATTACCTGTGGTGATCCTGATTCGGGTGTGATCCAAAAGAAAAAGCCTTGCCATCATCCAGCTGGCTGATGGCTTAGGCATTGTTTATTATTTCGCTTATGCAAACAAGTTTGCAGCGCTCATAATAAACAAAGCCCTTTAAGCTGACGCTTAAAGGACTTTTTCTTTTGTCGGGGTGGCAGGATTCGAACCTGCGACCCTCTGGTCCCAAACCAGATGCGCTAACCGGGCTGCGCTACACCCCGCTTCGACCACCGAATCCGCCAGCCGGCGGAGAAGGTGGTCCTCAAAAAGTGCCGCAAAAATAAGTCGACTTTTTATAATATCATAATTTAACCACTAATATTTTGTTGTTATTGTAAAATTCAGGTTGTGAATTATTAAAAGACCCTCAAAGAGGATCATATATTATAAAAAAGTCCGGTAACATTTAACTGTTTCCCGGACTTCAGCCACATTCTGGAAGGCCACTTTTCCTGCTTCTGGATTAATTCGACCTGGCTTGATCAGAATGTCTTTTAATGTAAAAATGTAACATTACCTACAATATTAAAATAATCTCCATCCGCATATCTCCCCGTAACTTTCCATACATAAACACCCTGAACTGCGAGCTTGCCGTCACCGAAATAACCATCCCATCCTTTAAAAAGGTCATCACTTTCATAAATAAGCGTTCCCCATCTGTTGAATATCTGGAGCTTGTAGTCCTCAATATTTTCATAGAACGGCCTGAACACAAAGTCCATTTCAGGATAACAACCTGGCTTCCAGAATCCACCTGTTGGACCTGTTTCATTCCACTTGAACACATTTGGAAATTTAATAGATCCTATTTTCCAGTCAACCCTGATCGGAGTGGCCAGCAAAGCCGAATCGATACAACCCTCTTTTGAAGTTACAGTCAGAGTAACAGTATAGTTTCCCTGCTCCTCATATTTATGATATGGATTTTTCTCATTAGAAACCTGGCCGTCACCAAACCGCCAGAACGACAATGAATCGTACATGCTGTTATTGGAGAAAACAACAATCTGTTCATTGTTAACGACATTCGTAGGATATGCCTCAAACAAGGCAGAGGGATTCTGAAAGACAGTAATAATCCCGTTGTGGATTGATTCCCCCGCGATATTGTAAACTATCAGCTTAACAATGTAGCTGCCCGGAACATAATATGTATGAAC
>CAZCQC010000350.1:0-8408 GCA_964500155.1 uncultured Rikenellaceae bacterium
GCAAAAATCCTGCCACCTGTTTTGAAAACAAGTGTGTCATCGCCAAAAGGGAAGCTTTCGGTGACATTCTTTTTCGAAATACAGTATTCTCTCAAGATTTCGATATTCATAATTTACGATTTAAGATTGATGAAAAATAAAAAACTGTTTATCTTACCCGTGGAGTTGGTTAATGTCGAGTATAATCCCAACAGGACAATGATCGGAGCCGCTTTTTTCTTCGAAGATAAATGCATCTTTCACTATCGGCAGAATGGATCTGCTTATCAGAAAATAATCGATCCTCCAGCCGATGTTCTTTGATCTCGCTCCCGCTCTGTAGCTCCACCAGCTATATCTTCCGGTTTCATCGGGGTAAAAATGGCGGAATGTATCTTCCAGCCCTCCATCAATGAGTCTGTCCATCCCGTCAATTTCTTCCTGCATATAACCGGCGGTTTTATTGTAATTGGCTTTAGGATGTGCCAGGTCAATATCCCGGTGGGCTACATTCAGGTCTCCACATACGATCACAGGCTTGATTTTCTCAAGATTTTTCAGGTAACCGAAAAAAGCAATATCCCAATTTTGCCTGTAATCTAACCTTAAAAGTTCACTTCCTGAATTAGGGACATAGACATTTACAAGGAAAAATAATTCAAACTCCAGGCATAATATACGCCCTTCTGCATCATGTTCCTTTATACCGATTCCTTTTGTAACATTCAGTGGTTCAGTAACAGTAATAACTGCTGTTCCTGAATACCCTGGTCTTTCGGCGGAATTTGAATATGTGTAATATCCATCAAGAGATTTAAGGGTTTCTGCTACCTGGCTGTCCTGCGCCTTGGTTTCCTGGAAGCAGAGAATGTCCGGATCAAGGAGTTTCAGATCTGAAAAAAAGTTCTTTTTCGCTATAGCACGAATTCCGTTTACATTCCACGATAGAATTTTCATTATTCCGGTCTTGATTTTAAGTTCTAATTTGTGGGCTTCCGGACTACTGTCTTTCTCACCTGACCGGGAAAGACAGCAAGGCTTTCGTGACCAGAAGCGCTTACCGATTGAATCCCAAAGAAATAGTTATCCTTTGAGTAAGGAAGTGTGACCTCAGTTCCGGTTACGAAAATTTTCTTCTCCCAGAGCGGCTGCCAGGTCTCCCTCATTAAAATATAATAACCTGTAGGTTTCTGACCTTTTGAAGGAGCATCCCAGCGTAATGTTGTACTGTTTGTCAGGCTACCGGTAATAATACCGCAGTTGGCAGGTTCATAGGGAGCAAGTGCCAGGTTTGCAATTGTTGCCAGGTTCAGTCCCGTATTTTTCCTTACATATTCATAATCGACATATTCAGGAAGGTCTCCTTCCTGAATCCCGTTAACAACCGCAGGAATTTTATGGGTCCTGTCATAGTTTTCATTGAATTCGCAGATCCTTACGGCCGTAAAGCCCTGGTCACAGAACGGAGAATGATCTCCTCCCCTCCCGAACCTGTCGTTTCTAAATACCATCGTAACAGTCAGCTGGTCGATATACCTCTCGGCGATCTCCTTTATGTAGCGTGCAAGCTGCCGGGCTTTCCCGTCATTCTCTCCGGAAGTCTGTTTTCTTAATGATGCCATTTGTTCGGTCTCAAATGCAGGCACTCCCTCGGAGAATATCCTTACCCGCATATTATCATTTAGGTTGGTCTCGCTTGAGCTGCTGTTCCCGATCATGTCATTGTTCAGCATTGCGATAATATTCCAGTTCTCATTTTTTGCTTTGGCTGCCATATGCCGGGCACCGTACAGACCATGTTCTTCTCCTGTGACTGCCATAAAAATAATGGTTGCCGGAAATTTTCCGGACGACATTATCCTTACCATTTCAAGTATTGCAGCAATTCCAGATCCGTCATCATCGGCCCCAGGAGCTAAGCTTGTGGAGTCATTGTCGAGCTGTACCCTTGAATCGAGATGAGCGCTTATTATAATTTTTCTATCGTCGTCATTGTCAGTACCCTTAAGGGTTGCGATAACATTTTTAAGAGTTACAGGGTATGGAATTCTCTGACCCTTGCCTCCAATGGTGTACTCCTCGAATTTTACCTCCAACCTGCCTTCAGAAGCCGGGATATTTTTCTCCATTTCCGACCTGACCCAGCTCCAGGCGGCACCTATTCCATTCGAAGGATTGTCCCTGGAACTCATGTTATGGCGGGTGTGAAAGCTTACAAGCTTTCTGACGTTTTGCTCTAACCTTTCTCTTGAAATCTCATTGACCATCCGGCTGATCTCCGGATCGCGATTGATAATAGTTTGTGCCCCTATTGGAGTAATAATAAATAGAAAAATGAAATGAAACACTAATTTCTTCATACGATTAAAATTTTCATAAAACCGAAACTAATTAAAAAATCCGAAGTGGAATCCTCTAATGGAAAATACATTATGCTTCGGTCAATTCAAATAAAGGTCTGAAAACCTAAAACATACATAAGGAGACGATTAGGACTTAATTCCATTTGCAGATGATTTACCTTTTTTGGCCAGATAGCAGGAGGAACAATCCCGAAAAGGAGTTTCTCTGATAAGATGCAGCAGACCGGATTAATGAAAATGAGACCGCTCTGTAGTAATAACCGATACTGACCAAAAAATTTTTACCACTCAGTAGATCGAAGAATTGAACTTAATATAAACCCCAATTGTTTTAATAAGTTAAATTATTGGCATGTCAACAACAATGATTAAAAACAAAAATACGCAATTAAAAAGTGCGGAGTCAGCACTTTAATCACTGACAAAGGAATAATGGAAGCACAACTTGTACAAATCAGGGAACAGCAAAAGGAAGTCTGGAACAAGTTTTCTCAGGGTTGGAAGAAATGGGACGATCTTACAATGGATTTCTTAAAACCAATGGCTGATGCTATCATTCACCAGATTAAACCAAAGGATACAGATATTGTGCTTGATGTAGCATCAGGAACGGGAGAACCAGGACTTACGATTGCAACCAGGTTAAGTGGGGGAAAAGTAATTGCAATTGATCTTGCTGAAGGGATGCTCGAAGTAGCACTTGAAAAAGCAAACATACGAGGTATAAATAATTATGAAGCTATTACCTGTGATGTTTGCGACCTTCCATTCCCTGACAATAACTTTGATGCAATAAGTTGCCGGTTTGGTTTTATGTTTTTCCCTGACATGTTACTTGCTGCAAAAGAGATGGTACGGGTATTAAAACCCGGGGGTAGAATAGCTGTGACAGTCTGGAATGAGCCTGAAAAGAATTTTTGGGCTACCTCTATTCTAAGTATTGTTAATAGAAACATGAAAATAGCACCTCCCCCTCAGGGAGCACCCGGATTATTTCGTTGTGCCAAAAGCGGCCTGATCCCGGATTTATTCAGACAAGCCGGATTAAAGAACATTTCGGAAGCAGAAGTCCGGGGAAAACTCATCCCTGGAAATAGAAAAATTTACTGGAATTTCATGACTGAAGTTGTTGCACCTGTTGTTGCTGCAATTAGTAATGCTGATTGTGAGATGAAGGTAAAAATCAGGAGTGAAGTATTTAATCTTATTAAACAGAAATACCCAAACGGAGCACTTGAAATAGATTCAAATGCGTTTGTAATTTATGGGGAGAAATAAAGCATAATGATTTAAACAGAATAAAATAGGTTATCATTTCGTTGATCCCGCAATTCTAAAGTAATTTCATCTTCACAAAATATCCTTATATTTCTGCTTAATTCTGAAATTAAACAAATTATTACTTTTATTGTTTGATTCATCGCCTTGTAAGTATTATAAGATGATTACATTAAGAAGAGTTTACGATCCGGAAAAGACCGGTGAAAAATACAAAGTTCTTGTTGACAGGTTTTGGCCCAGGGGGATCTCCAAAGAAAAGGCAGAATGGCATGAATGGATAAGGGAGATTTCGCCAAGTAACGAACTACGTAAATGGTATAATCATGATCCCCTCAAATGGGAGAAATTCAAGCAGATGTACAAAGATGAGTTATCCGGTAAACAGGGAGAGTTAGAAAGATTAAAGCAACTTGAAATTAAACATGGCACTTTGACACTGCTCTATTCATCCAAAGAGGAAAAATATAACAATGCTGCTGCTTTAAGTGAATTTCTGGAGCAACTGGAGGGTTAATCCATAAGCCGGTGAACCTGATCGCCTCTTGCCGGTATAAATACCGGAGTTAATCACACGATTTAAGAATAAACATAAAAATAACAATCTTGTCGGCAGAAAGTGGTCAACAGGATAGGTTTTTGTACTCACTGGATTCATATTCCGAACCTTAAATAGTACGGGTCCAGGAGAATTTATTTTTAAAAGTAAGGGCTACATTAACCAGAAGGATTAATACAGGAACCTCTACCAATGGACCGATGACTGTTGCAAAAGCTGCCTGAGAATTAATTCCAAATACAGCTACAGCCACAGCGATAGCAAGTTCGAAATCATTACTCCCGGCAGTGAATGCCATTGTAGTCGATTTTTCATAGCCATTTCCCATCCATTTGGCAATGAAGAATGTGGAAAAGAACATAACAGCAAAATAAATTGTGAATGGAACAGCGACCCTGAGGACATCAATTGGCAACTTTATAATGTTTTCACCTTTAAGCGAGAACATTACAAATATCGTGAATAAGAGAGCTATGGGAGTTAACCATGATACTTTTGGAATGAATTTACCATAATACCAATCATCACTTTTAGCTCTTCTTAATACCGTGTTTGTAATTAATCCTGCAAAGAAAGGTATCCCAAGGTAGATCAGGACTGTTACTGCAATTTCAGATATTGATACTTCTACTATGGAACCGCTCAATCCGAACAATGGTGGAAGGATTGTTATGAAAAAATAGGCATAAACTGAATAGAGGAACACCTGGAACAAGGCATTAAAAGCAACCAGGCCTGCAGCCAGTTCGGTGTCCCCTTTAGCCAGATCGTTCCATACAAGGACCATTGCAATACAGCGGGCAAGTCCGACAAGGATGACACCAACCATCAAACCCGGATGATTGTGAAGGAACAAAATTGCAAGAAAAAACATTACGATTGGCCCGATGATCCAGTTCATTGACAACGACAGACCTAACAATTTGAGGTTTTTAAATACCAAAGGGAGCTTCTCGTACCTTACTTTAGCAAGTGGCGGGTACATCATGAGAATAAGACCGATGGCGATCGGAATATTCGTAGTCCCTGAGCTTAATGAGTTCCAGAAGCCTGAGATACCAGGCATGAAGTAGCCAATAATTACCCCGGCAAACATTACAAGGAATATCCACAGTGTCAGATACCTGTCAAAAAACGAAAGCTGTTTTGTTGGTCCCATTTTTCAATAATTTGAAAATTTGGTAATTTGAAAATTTGAAAATGAAAAAATCAATTTGAAAATGTGGCAATTTGATAATTTGAAAATTATTCTTGAAATAGTTATCAGGACTTTGAAGAACCAAGAATTTTAGACAAGATTCTTATTAATTCTTCTATATCATAAAGCAGGAGATCATCAAAGGGATATGAATTTGAGTTTTTACATAGTAATAACCAATATTCTGTTTCGTCTGCTTCTTTAGCGGCAAGTTTCATTTTATGAATAAAATCGAGTTTACTTTCTGCATTCTGTGCTTCGCGTATGTTAGCTCCAATCGAAGTTCCGGACCTTAATAATTGACGTGATATTACAAACTTCTTATTCTCCTCTAACAACTCACAATATTGTATTATTTTAAGCGCGAACCGGAACGATTTTTCTACTATGATATTTTCCTTATCATTTCTCATTTTCCCTTCTTTATTAAAAAATTTTCATTTTCAAATTAACAAATTTTAAAATTTTCAAATTAGAATGGTTTTTCTGCTGAAACTGTAATACTGAAAATTCCGGTATCACCGGTGTGGTAAGCTTTTAATTCATTCGGGTCGTTAAATTCTGAGAGTAGTGTCTCAGGAAGTTGTATTTCTTTTTGTTTATGCACGCTAACATTCACAAAGCCTGAATCGTCAACGATTTTAAGATATTCTTTCATTTCGCTGGCACCTGAAACACATCCTGCATACATCTCAGCATCCTTTTTCATTTTTTCGGAAAGAGATCCCTTAATGACTACATCTGAAACGCAGAAGTGTCCGCCTGGTTTGAGAACTCTGAAAATTTCATTAAATGCTTTGGTTTTATCGGGTACGAGGTTAAGTACACAATTTGAAATTACAACATCAAATTTCCTATCCCCAAATGGCATATCCTCAATATCCCCAAGCACAAAATCAACATTTGTGAATTTCAGTTTTGCACAGTTCTCTCTCGCCTTACTGATCATTTGATCAGTCATATCAAGTCCTGTAACTTTGCCATTTTCTCCTACTATTGCTCTGGCTACAAAACAATCATTACCTGCACCGCTACCCAGATCAAGCACATGGTCTCCTCGTTTTATCCCGGCATAATCCGTCGGAATACCGCAACCAAGGTTCATGTCTGCATCCGGATTATATCCTGCCTTGTTCTCATAATCCTCACTGAACACAGTGTAGTCAACTTCCTGGCCGCAGCTGCAAGGGCCGCAGCAGGATGATTTTTCATTATCACTTTGTTCAGCTATTTTACCATATTTTTCTTTTACAACTTGTTTTAAATCTTCTGCTTTCATTTGTCAAGTTATTTGTGACTTAATAATTTTCAAATTGTCGAATTTTCAAATTTTCAAATTCCTTTCATAAAATTTTCTAAACTCTCCCTTTATTAAATCTCTTACCCTGCGAAACTCATTCATTATGAATTCTTCCGAACCAGTGGCATGTGAAGGATCTTCGAAACCGATATGCAGTCGGTGTTTTACTTTACCTATGAACAACGGGCATGTTTCATTTGCATGGTCACAAACTGTTATTACATAATCCCATTCTTCACCAAGATATTGGTCAACATGCCTGGGAGTGTGGTGGCTTATATCAATACCTGCTTCTCTCATCACTGTTACAGCCCTTTGATTTATCTGATTTGCCGGTTCTGTGCCAGCTGAACGGACAGTGATTTTATCGTCGAAACTCTGAAGGAAGCCATGAGCCATCTGGCTTCGGCAGCTGTTTCCTGTACAAAGGATAAGGATCTTCATATTAATTATATCATTTATTTAAACCTTTTATCATTATAATTTCGGGGCTAAAGCCCCTTGCAGACCTCCGGACTCTTCAACCCCATTGATCTTAATTCTCCAATTTCAATGAAAATCTTAAATCTTTTTTTGCGAATATATTAAATCATTTCGTATATTTGCGAAATATCAAAATAAAAATTTTATTAATAATGTCCGACAAATTGGAGTTTACTCATGAAGTGCAGCAAATAGCCAGATTTTCAAAGGCACTGAGTCACCCGGTAAGAGTATATATTCTTCAGAAACTGTCGAAGATGGACTCTTGTTGCTACAGCGGTGATCTGGTTGAAGAGCTTCCGGTTGGAAGATCTACTCTTTCACAACATCTGAAAGAACTGAAGTATGCAGGACTGATACAGGGAGAAATTAATCCTCCCTATATTAAATATTGTATCAATAGAAAAAACTGGGAAGAAGCGAAACAACTTTTTACTTCATTTCTTAACGAAAATGAAACCGCAGAGGTGGGCTGTGAAATACAAGATAATTCCTTTCACAAATAGAAGATCTGATAATTTTCAAATTAACTCATTTTCAAATTTTCAAATTAAAACATGGAAATAAAAATATTAGGTACAGGCTGTCCCAGGTGCAAAACACTTGAAAAAGTGACCCGAGAGGCGGTTGCAGAATCTGGTATTACTGCAACAATTGACAAGGTTGAAGATATAATTAAAATAATGGAGTACAGGGTAATGCATACACCGGGCCTTGTTATTAACGGAAAGGTCGTTCTCAGCGGCCAGGTACCAACTGTGAATCAGGTAAAAGAAATTCTCATTAAAAATCAATAAAGCAGACACTATGAAAACTTGCAGATTAATTATTGCCATTTTATTATTTGCCTCGGTTAATGCATGCACGGCACAACCAGCAAATAAACAGACAAAAGCTTCTGACAATAACTCCTCCGATAAAATTGAAGCTTACTACTTTCACTTCACAGCCCGCTGCACAACCTGTAAAACAATTGAAGCAAGTGCTAAAGAAAATCTTGAAACTCTTTATCCAAATCAGTTTAAACAGGGTTTAATAACGTTTCAATCAATTAACCTTGAAGAAGCACCCAATAAGCCTCTTGCAGAGAAGCTTGGTGTTTCAGGGCAGACCCTTCTTATTGTAAAAGGTGATAAGAAGATCAACCTCACCAACGAAGGTTTTATGTATGCAGTCGTCAAACCAGAGAAATTCAAAGAGATAATCATCGAGAAAGTTGATGGTCTCCTGGCCAGATAACCGTATGGA
>CAZCQC010000351.1:0-2535 GCA_964500155.1 uncultured Rikenellaceae bacterium
TCCCATTTCCCCATTCTGCCGACTATCCTTGCCCCTCCGTAAATTCTTATAAGCTCGCGGCCGGCGATCCCTATGTTGCGGCTGTAAAACAGGTTATCGCGTCCTCCGAGGCTGAAATCGAACAGGCTTGACCGTTCCTGGAAGAACATTCTTTTTTCGGGAAAGAAAAGTGAATATCTTGTTAGGTTCACCTGCTGGTCATCAGCTTCCACCTGAGCAAAATCGGTGTTTGCGGTAAGGTCAAGAGTGAGATTGCTGTTTATATTGTATTTAATATCAATGCCTGCATTGTACTCGGGATCATCTTTCTTAAAATATGCAGTCTCTTCCTCATTCTTCAACCAGCTCCTTGACAGGCCTCCGATAATATAGGGTGATATATAAACAGGCTTCGAGGGCCTTGCTCCTTCTATTTCAATTGTTCCTGCAAGTGAAGGCTTATTTGGCGCCATAAATCCGTACTTCGGATCAATTGCCGGATATGTGTCTCTTTCATTGTTTGCGCTTATATTACGGGTTATTAAAAGTCCCATTGTGGCAATAGTGTTTTCAGGCTTGAATTTAAGGCTTGAAAAAGGGATTCTCATTTCTACGTACCATCCTTTGTCATCCCTGGTGGTTTTTACATCCCAAAATGTGTTCCAGCTAAAATTCATCCCCGCAGGTCCGCCGGGTCCCCCTCCTTGTCCCGCAGCGTCATTGGAGATTGTATAATCGGTCCTGAGACCAGTCGGTGCAGTAAAAAATGCCAGACCGTTCTCATTGTCATTGTAAGTGTCGAATATGATTCCAAAAGCATCATAGTCAAAAAGCTCCTCATCCCTTTTTTTTGTGACCGCAAATATTTTCGATGCATCCTGCATGTAGAGACTGGCGCCAACCCAGAGAAATTCGTTGTCATATCCGATCCTCACTTCACTTATTTCGGAAGGCTGAGCTCCGAAGTTAGGCTTATGCATCGTCAGAGGAAAAAGGTCAAGAGTTTCCCATGCTGCTTCTTTTGGAATTCCGTCAAAATCAACTGGTACAGTAATCCTTTTTATCTTTACCGCTTCCTGACTGACTGCAAAATTCTGCAGACCTGATAATAATAATACCAGGACAAATCCAAAGGCAGCTTTTTTTGGTCTAATAAATTGTCTCCCCATTCTTCTGTAAGTATTATTTTTGGTCAAATCTAAATGATCAGGTTATTCGAAACTTGAAAATTATATTGAAGCTGAAAAAATTCAGGATGAACCCTCTCCTGATCAGGGTGAAATACCTTAATTCCCGAACCATTTTTTGAATTCGCTGATTCTGGCTTTGCTTATAAGAATTTTCTCAGGAATGGCAATCTTGAGGTTCACCGATAAACGACTGTTAAACCAGATGTCTATATCTTTTATTGCTCCCCTTGATATTATAAACTGACGGTTGGCGCGGAAAAAAACCTCCGGATCGAGCAAATCTGCCAGTTCATCAAGGGTATAGTCAAATATATATGACTTTCCATCAGCTGAAAGGGCTTTTACTATGCCGGCATCGATGCAAAAGCAGGCGAGATCGCTTGTCTGTACCGGGATCAGCTTGTCTCCCTTTGAAGGGACAAGAAAATGCTTCTTGTATTTTGAAGTCTTTCCGTAAGAAGCAAGGAGATTATTTAATGCAGTGTTCAGGTTTTCGGCACCTGAAAGTCCCTTTAATTTTTTCAATGCATCCTGAACATCAGTTGCTTCAATCGGTTTCAAGAGATAATCAATACTGTTGACCTTAAAAGCCTTCATGGCATATTCATCATAAGCGGTAGTGAAGACAATCGGACAGGTGATATCGGTATGCCTGAATATCTCAAAAGCTGATCCATCGGCAAGGTGAATATCCATGAAAACAATATCCGGCTGAGGATTTATTCTGAACCATTCAATTGTTTCAGTAATTGATTCAATTACTGCAATAACTGAAATATCTCCGACCTCTTCAAGCACCTGAAGCAGATGTTTGGATGCGAGAATTTCATCTTCAATTACTAGAGCCTTCATTCGTCATGGTCTGATTAAAGGGACTTCAACACTGAATTTATTTTTTTCTTTACGGATAATAATATCTTTATTAACAAGCAATTGAAACTGCTTTGACAAGTTTAT
Organism: uncultured Rikenellaceae bacterium; assembly: GCA_964500155.1. Lineage (GTDB taxonomy): Bacteria > Bacteroidota > Bacteroidia > Bacteroidales > VadinHA17 > LD21. Next base: position 2,127 of record CAZCQC010000351.1, read on the forward strand.
CAATCCTATCCCGGTTCCTTCCTCAGCAGTGATTTTTTTCTGAAAATCATTTGCAATGATAAGGCTCTCACTTTCTGTCGTCAGTATATTGATTCCGAGAGGGTGTTGTTTACTGATCTCATTATGCTTGATTGCATTCTCTACAAGAGTCTGAATAGTAAGAGGCGGTAAATTATATGATAATAGATTCTCATTTATGTTAGTGTATACTGAAAGATTGTTACCAAACCTCATCCTGATCAGAAATAAATAAGATTCCATAAACTCGATTTCCTCCTTCAGAGTGACAAGCTGTTTTTCATTGCTCTTCAGAGTATAACGAAGTGCCCTGGAAAGACTGTTGACATAATTCTGAGCGGTATCGGGCGAATCCTTTATCAGTATTTTAAGAGCTGTTAATGAATTGAAA
>CAZCQC010000352.1:0-2823 GCA_964500155.1 uncultured Rikenellaceae bacterium
AGAATAAAGATAGGAAGAATTTTTAATGGGGTAAGAGGTGCGAGGTACAGGGTTTGGGGAGGACGTTTCCTAATCCCTGATGCACCTGACAGAAACTCCGTAATTCCGACTCATGGAGCCAATTGTTACCTCGACTGACGTGTGGGTTACTCCGAATGCTGATCCAGCCTCTGAGGACCAAAAATAGCCTGAGCTCCTGAACCGCTGGTAATCTTTGTAGTAGGCATTCCGGAAACCACCAGGCAGAGCGTTAAAACCCGACTCGTTAGTAGCGCCAGTGTTGGGACTCAGCCAGTTACGGGTTCCGGCTTCCTTCATCTTTCCCCCGGCTATATCATATCCAAGGAATAATCGCAGGGTATACCATTCGTCATCATCAGGCACATGCCAGCCAACCGGACAAAGCTTGCCCGACGTAACCGAATATAAGTTATATAAAGCTCCATAATGATTCAGGTTGAAAAATGCTTCATAATTGCCGTACCAGCAATATCCGGGAGTTTTCAGATTACTCCATGCAGTATCGTCAGCCACCAGCGGGATCTCCGTTCCGTCGTTCAATCTTGTGGTTTTCAGGTTCTCCGCCATCCAGACCTGGGTACCGATGACAACAGTGTCGTAAACATTCCCGTCAATATCTGCTAATCCCGTTTCAGCCGTTTTCTCGCAGCTTAATGAAAACATCGTACAGATCCCCGCAAATAACAATATGGCTGTTCTGGCTACTGAGGTTCTGATTCCAGCCTGACTTGAAAAAGTACTTTTGTGAATTACTCTTCTGAACATCTGGTTTTTATTTACTGCAATCCATTGTATAGTAGATATTCGGGCTGCCATTTGAGTAAACCGATATTGCCGGGGTGGGAAATGGCATTTCCCATACGCATACCTTTGTGAGTGATGGCATTCCATTGATGGCAAGCTGATAAACCTTGATATTATTGGAAATATCCATAGTGGATATCTGATTATAACCACAATGGAGATACCACAGCTCAGGATTATTTGAGGTGTTGAGGCTTGTGAGCCGGTTATTGGGACATTCCAGTAAGGCAAGGGCTTTATTATCGGTAACATCCAGGCTGGTCAGCTGATTCTGATTGCATATAAGTTGCTCCAGGGAAGTATCAGCTGAAAGATCCAGGGAAGTTATCTTGTTCATCTCGCAATTGAGAGAGTTAAGCTCCGGTTTGTTTGAAACATCCAGGAGGGTAAGTTGATTGTAAGAGCAATAGAGATACTTCAGTGAATTACTGTTGGTAATATTGATCGATGTAAGTAGATTATCGGTGCAAAATAATCCTGTAAGGGAGGGATTTCCGGAAAGATCGAGCATTGTTAGATCGTTGTACTCACATTGCAGGGTTTTTAAAGCCGGGTTATGCGAAACATCAAGTGATTCCAGGTGATTGCTGTTGCAATTCAGTAACTCCAGAGCCGGGTTTTTTGAGATATCGAGGGTAGATAATCCATTGCCAGAACAATCCAGTTCCTTCAGTAAAATGTTATTTGAGATATCCAGATTCCCAATGGAAGTTGCCTGATTGATGAGACATTTTAACGTGGTATTTTTTGAAATATCAAGTGAAGTCAATGGATTATACATAGTTATCAAGGTTTCCAGATTGATATTATGCGAAACATCAAGGGAGTTCACTTTGTTATGTTCGATATCCAGGTATTTTAAAGCTGTATTTTGTGAAACATCCAGTTCTGTAAAATCGTTATCGCCGCATCTCAGTGTTTCCAGATTGATAAACCATTCAATCCCTGTCAGGTCAAAAATATCACTATAGTAAATATCGAGTGTTTTGACATCTGCAGCTTCCTGAAAACTGATTGTTCCGTCTTCGTCCTTATCAACTCCCCGTTCAATAAGTGCCTGCAGGAAATTTTCATCGGTGATCTTAACCGAACTATATTTTTCACACTGATTGAAAAATCCGGCGGCCGCAATTAAAAGTAGTATTTTTAATTTCTGTCTCATATGTAAAAGCTCCCGCGCTGGCATCCTGCAAATCAATTTATATTATCCTGGCCATGCGAATCTGCGACAGACCGGAAGTTATAGCTTAATCCGATCCTTAGTCCTGCAACCAGCAATCTTTGCTGGTTATCTTCCGAAGTAAACGGGACTACCGAATGAAGCTCCACACCCGGGGCAAGATTGAGGACAAAGTTATTGATCCTGATCTCTTTCCCTGCCCCGATGGTGAGTCCAAACCCTGTCTGGGTATCAAGCCAGACCGGCTTGTTCAGCAGGGCAAAATCAATTATTGTACCCGCACTGAAGAAGTAATTGTTTTGCAGATACCTCTTAAGGGTGACGGGGATAGAGATTGTCCCGAAGGTCTCGGTATAGATCTTCTTTTCCGAATAAATAGGAGGAGATAATTCGAACCCTGCTTTATACCTTGAATAGCTAACCGCAATTTCTATTCTGTAATGTACCGACAGCATTCCGGAAAAATCAATACCTGCCGACCACGATTCATAACCATACCAGGGACTTGTTTCCTCTGTTATGTATTTTGTTGTCAGCCTTACCGGTACGTCCCATCCGCCATTTGCATAAACTCCGACCATTATGTCCCTGTCGAAATCCTTCTCCTGAGAGTAACTTGCTACCCAAGGCAAAACAAAAATCAGGAAGAGGATCATTTTTTTCATATAAACTGAGCAAACTGATCGATAAAATCAATTTCTATGACGAGAGAGCTAAGGTAAAAAGAAATTTCAGATTTATTTTACTTCCGCCTTTTTAACCGTTGCTCTGTCAGACCTCAGGATCCAAAAAATGACGATGCTTATCACGGCGGCAAA
>CAZCQC010000353.1:0-4331 GCA_964500155.1 uncultured Rikenellaceae bacterium
ACTGCTATCAAAAGAAATATGGATGTTTTTTAAGGTGTGAGGTGTGAGGTTTGGGGTATGAGGTATGAGGTGTGAGGTGTGAGGTATGAGGTAAAAGTGAACTAAATTATTGTTATTTTTGACCGGTATTGGAGAGATGGCCCCGCCCTGGCGGGGTAGACGCCGCGGTGAATGCGGCTAAATATATTGGAGAGATGGCAGAGCGGTCGAATGCGGCGGTCTCGAAAACCGTTGTCCGCCAATCGGTGGACCGGGGGTTCGAATCCCCCTCTCTCCGCAAAGCTTGCATAAATCCCACCGTCAGGTGGGATTATTTATTTTACAGAAGCTCCGAAGAAAGCTTGCTTTTGTAAGGAGCTGAAGGGAAAATAAATAAAACCCGTAGGGTTTATGCAAGCTTTGCAGGATCCTCCCAAAGGGATCGCCGCAGGCAATCCGTGATCTTTAACCCACCCCCCACCCCTCCCAGGAGGGGAGCCTATAAATGCACGATCCTCCTGAAAGGCTCGCTGTAGGCACTCCCCCTCTCTCCGCAATTCCCTACATTAATATCCCCGCCAACGTCGCGGAAATATATGAAGCCATTGTTCCGCAGATCATTGCCTTGAATCCCAACCTTGCCAGGTCGGCTTTTCGGTTTGGAACCATCACACCTATCCCACCAAGCTGAATTGCAATGGAACTGAAATTAGCAAAACCGCACAATGCGAAACTTGCAATGACAACCGATTTGGCACTTAAAACGCCCTGCTGTATCATTGGTGAGAGGTCAGAATATGCAACAAATTCATTGATCACCATCTTCGTTCCCATTAATGACCCTACCTGGAATGATTCTGAAACCGGAACACCCATAACTATGGCGAATAATGAAAAGAAGACTCCAAACACATCCTTCAGTCTGAGACTATTAACATCAAGACCTAAAAAATCAAGTGATATGCCAGTCCATCCAAGGAAAAGTCCAAAATAACCAAGAAGGGCATCAACGAGTGCAACAAGAGCGATTACACCGATCAGCATCGCAATAACATTTATTGAGATTGCCATACCATCTGTTGCTCCATGTGAAATTGCATCCATGATGTTGGTATGTTGTTTTTTTACCTCCAGTTTTACAACTCCTTTGGTTTCAGAATCCTGCGTCTCAGGGAACACAATTTTTGAAATTACAAGTGCTCCGGGAGCAGCCATCAGGCTTGCAGCCAGAAGGTAGGACGCAGGAACTCCCATCGAAATATATACCGCCATCACACCGCCGGCAATACATGCCATGCTCCCGGTCATCGAAGCAAGCAGTTCAGACATTGTCATTCCTGAAAGGTATGGTCTTATCATTATCTGAGCCTCCACCTGCCCTACAAAAGCACTGGCAACATTCGACAGGGCCTCGCTGCCGCTCACTCTCATCGCCCAGTGAACGAAACGCGCAAGAACTGCCACTACCCTTTGCATTATACCAACATGATAAGCCATCGATACCAATACACATACAAAGATTATTGTAGGTATAAGGATGAAAAGGAAAACACCGGCGCTGACGATGCTGGGAGGAAGTATCCTGGATATTTTTGTAAGGTCACCGAAAACGAAAAGCCCTCCTTCCTGTGAAAAATCGAGTAACTTATTGATTGCCTTGCCGAGGAAGGCGAATATATCCTGACCGATCGGAACTTTCAAGATAAAAACTGCCAGTGCGACCTGTAATAAAAGACCGGTGATAACCAGACGATAATTAATAGCTTTCCTGTTATTCGACCATAAAAATGCCAGACCAAGAATTACGACAATTCCGATAAGACCAGTAAATCGTGCCATGTAGGATTGAATTAGTTTTGAGTCAGATTCAAACCTACATTTTTTTTTGATTCAATAATAATCTTTATGGGAAAAAGATGCTACATATAAACAGCAATCTGACCATGCCGTGGTGTTGCCCTGTACAGGATCTTTGCATCAGCTTTTGGGAGCCGTATCCTGATAAATGGGTGATATTCAGGAACCCTTAACCTGGCTATGCTTTTCAGCGAGTTCCAGGTATTCTTCAACCTGTCGTGGAGATCAAAAAAGAAGAGATTGTTTTTATCACTCGTTATAGTATCAGTTTCCTGATAGACAAATATCCTTATCCCATTATCCATTCTGAGAATATAATTGACAGGTTCATAATCGGTTGTATCAGGAATTATGTCAGGCTTAAATTCAGAAGTATCTTTCGGAGCCATCTTTATCATAAGCGGTTCTTTCTTGATCGATGCAAAATCACTAACAACATTCATGGGAGTTGACAACATGGCAGAGATTGCATATTCATTTCCCGACCGGAGTATTCCGCTGATTTTTATCTCGCTGATCCTTGCAGAATGAACAGCTACACCACTGATCTCAAGGTTTGCAGTGCTATCGGCAAGGTTGAGTGTCATATAAACCGAATCAGTCTCAGCCATACTTATCCTGGCCTGAAAAAAAGCCTTTTCCTTAAGCATTGCCATATAGGCAGAATCAGCATAGAATCTTTCATCTATCTTGTTTTCTTTAGTTATCTGCACACCGTACTTTGTCCTGATTTCATCTAATTTCTTACCGGGAGCACGGACAGACATTACGGTGAAATACCCAAGGATTAACACCATAAATGATCCGATTATGATCAGGACGGTCTGGTTTCCTTTCAGCCCTTTATTTTCAAAATTATCCATAGAGATAATGGTTCTTACAGGTCAGAAAATATAAACTTTTGAGCCAATGCTCAGAGTATTGTAAATTGCCTCAAGGTCCTCATCATTGAGTCTTACACAGCCATGAGTCACAGGCATTCCCAGGAATCTTTTGTAAAGTGTTCCGTGAATAAGATATCCGTCACCTATACTCATTGCATAATCACCAAGTACTCCGTATTCATATCTTGAAGGATCATTCTGGGACGGTATAGGTAACCCTTCCTCGACAAACGCCCAGTCTGGTCTTCTCCAGACAGGGGATGTGATCTTCCCCTGTATCCAGTACTTGCCTTTGGGTGTTTTAAAGATCCATTTTTTTTCACCTTCAGTTTTTAGCATTGTATAACTGCCTGAGCTGCAAAATCCTTCTCTGATGAGTTTCTTATTCCTATAGAGAAAAAACCTGTTGTCGGTAGTGTTTATGACAATGTATGACTGACCTGAAGTATATGACATGTATTTTTTCGAAAGGCGTTGAATATCCCTGGAAAGAAGTGCAGTCTGTTTTTTGTAGTTCTGATCATTTTTTATATCCTGATCTGTTGTAAATTTTGCCTTTTGCCCTGATGCGGTCTCCTGGAATGAGGGAACAAGGTAAATAATAAAAACAAATACGAATAAGATTGTCAATGCTGAAGCCAGGGTCCAAAGCACTATCCGGAGTGCTTTAACAAGCTTCTCATTCTCCATTATTTTCTGGAACCACGATTTTTGGTCTACAGGAGTATCTACCTGTATTGGTGTTTCCCCGGGGCCGGGATCAGAAATATTTAGTTTTTCATCTTCCATATCCTCATTATTTCAGTCAATAAGCTGGTCGAGATTGACCATGGAGCCTATTATGGTGACTGGTGTTCCTTCTTTGGCTACCTTAAAAACAACATCCATTTCAGCATTTGTCAGGGAAATACAGCCTTCAGTCCAGTCGATTCCCCTTCCGCCATCCCCGTGGATTTCAATGAGGCTGCCAATCTTTGCATTTCGTGGCAGCGTGCCCCTGGCGATTTCGTTTTTGAATTCTTCCTTATCGGTTTCGTCGGGATAATTTATCAGCAGAGCTTTATGGTATTTAGTTTTATTGCTGCCAAATTTCTTCACGACTTTGTACATACCTTCAGGTGTGGCTCTGTCGCCTTTTACCCTTTTATCGCCCACCCAGTTTTTGCCTAATTCCACATGATACTCATATTTTTTAATTCCGCCCAGATACACCAGGCATTTTCGTGAATACTTGTCGATGATTATGGCATAATTCTGGCTTTGCCGCGATTCCTTTATTGTTCTGTCTGACCATTTTTTCCAGTCGGGAAAAGAGTTGAAATATTCTCTAAGGTGAGCATTTGCCTTTTCGAATGATTCAGTAAGAAGCAGTTCAGATTCGGTGATTTTGACTTTTGCCTGGGCATATTGTCCCTTCGTGTATGCTACTTCAGATTCCTTAAGCAGCATTCTTCCTTTTGAAATCCTGTTCCACACCTCTGAAGATAAGGGATAAGAGGCGTATTTTTTATCGATCTGGTCAGCTATATTATTAAGTTTATCTATCTGTTGTTTTAGGTAAACATACAGGTCCGAAACATTGTTTTTGGAAATTTTGGCAGCCTGTTCAGC
>CAZCQC010000354.1:0-9807 GCA_964500155.1 uncultured Rikenellaceae bacterium
TTATATTTATTTTGAGAACCATCCATCTAAAACTAAATTATCGTTGCTTTTCATAAAAGTTTATAAGATCAAGACCTTTCTGAGTTGAAATACCCCTCAGATAATTTACATAAAAACTTCTGATTACTTCCTTATTTGTAAAATCATCAGAAGGAAAAACATCATTGTCATTCGACATCCTTGCAACCTCAAACAGACATTTGTTAGTAATTTCCACATCAATATCATCCCTGAAAATACCCTCTTTAATCCCTCTGCTCAGGATATCAGAATTATTTGAAAAATATGGGAGATTAACCAGTTCTTCCGGATTTTTATGAATATCGCGATGTAATCTTTTCATATCCATTTGAAATGCCGGGCTCATCCTCTGAAAATGATCTGTCATTAAATCAATCAACTTAAATATTGCCTCTATTATATTCTCCGATTCATTGAATATTTTTGTCATCATCTCATGCTGTTTCTCCACCATCCATTTAAGAACCCCCATAAGAAGTTCATTTTTATCACTGAAAACTTCATAGATTGTCCTTTTTGAAATTCCCAGATGTGAAGCCAGCATATCCATTGTTACTGCCCTTATCCCGTATGTCCGGAACATTCTCGCACCCTCCTCAATAATTTTCTGACGGTAATCCATGCTATAAAATTAGAATGTGCAAAAATATGAAAACTAATATAGTTTACAAAGTTTTCTTAGATAAATATCAGTTTTTTTCTGTAAAAGGAGGTAAATTACCGGTGAATAGAGAAAACCCCTCTGTCCAGCCAAAGCGGGACATCTCCCCTGAAGGGGAGCTAAACCTGTACCCTGAAGGTAAATTACCATCAGGAACAGCAATTAGCCAACCCCTTCAGGGGGGTTGGGGGGCTGATCTTCATTGAAGCCGTTTAATGATTAAATACTATGTCCACAAATAAGATGATCTATCAGGTCGATGCTTTTACATCAGAGCCTTTCAAAGGCAATCCGGCCGGAGTTTGTATTCTGGAAAAAGAGATGCCTTATGAATGGATGCAGAATGTTGCAGCTGAGATGAATCTCTCCGAAACTGCCTTCATAACAGAAGGTAAAGATGAATACAGGATACGTTTTTTTACCCCCACATCTGAAATTCCATTGTGTGGGCATGCAACACTTTCATCGGCTCATATAATGTTTGAAACAAATATTATTAAAAAGGATGAAACTATTACTTTCTCTTCAAAGGCAGGGATCCTTAAAATACGTTTTTCGGATGGCTGGATTATAATGAATTTCCCTGCCTATGACCTTGTGGCAGCTGAGGTACCTCAGGATTTATGTAATTACAATGTAATTACACCTCTTGAATATTACCGTACTGCCCACGGCTGGTCATTTTTGCTTTTCAGGAATGAGGATGAAGTCCTTAATCTGAGTCCTGATTTTAAGTCTTTGAAGAATTCGGAATATGGTGATATGATAGTTACAGCTCCTTCCTCGGATCCGCAGTATGATTTCTGCGTGCGCTGCTTTGCTCCTGCCCTTGGTATCGACGAAGATCCTGTAACAGGTTCGGCTCATTGTGCCCTGGTTCCTTTCTGGAACATGAAGACCGGCAAAAAGGAGTTTACATCACACCAGGTATCAAAGAGAGGTGGAATATTGAAAGTTTCTCTCCATGGCGACAGGGTTGAGATAGCAGGGGAGGCAGTAACAATCCTCAGGGCTGAGTTGCTTTTTTAGAATTGGTCCGAGATACGGGGTACGAGGTATGAGGAAATCCCCCTTAGAAAAGGAACAGGGTTTTAGTAAGTCCCCCTTTGAAGAGCCTGCCCCGCTTAGGCGGGGGGGGTAAGGGGGATGTAAAAATTGAATTAATAAACTAAAAACTATATAACCATATGAACCACAATCCTGAATTAAGAATCACCGAGCTTGGACTTGAACTGCCCATTGCTCCTAAACCAATGGGTGTCTATAAGCCCGTGCTTATAATCGGTAATTTACTTTATGTGTCAGGGCAGGGTCCTTTGAAACCTGACGGGACCCTCATAAAAGGGAAGGTTGGAAAGGAACTCAGCATGGAAGAAGGCAAGCTTGCTGCCAGGCAGGTTGGACTGGCAATGCTTTCAACGATCAGGGCAAATATAGGAGATCTGAATAAAATAAAACGGATCGTAAAGGTTCTGGGTATGGTAAACAGTTCTCCTGATTTTGAACAGCAACCGGCTGTTATAAATGGATTCAGTGAACTTATGGCTGATCTCTTCGGAGAAGATAACGGGGTCGGTGTCCGAAGTGCGGTTGGAATGATCCTACCCGGGAACATTGCGGTCGAGATTGAAGCCATGTTTGAACTTCACGAGTGAAAAGATGAGTGAAACAAAATACAATTTAAGTCCCTGGTACAGGATTAAAAATCCTGATGACGTTTTCTCCCCCGGCCTGCTTATCTATCCTGACCGCATTGAGAACAACATCAGGAAGATGATAGTAACAGCCGGTTCCCCGGATCAGTTAAGGCCTCATGTAAAGACACACAAGATGCCGGAAGTAGTCAACCTGCAGATAAAGCACGGAATCAGTAAGTTTAAATGTGCTACGATCGCAGAGGCTGAAATGACAGCCGGATGCGGTGCCAGGGATATTCTGCTTGCCTATCAGCCGGTCGGTCCGAATATCAGAAGGTTTTTTGAATTGAAGAAAAAATTCCCCGGTACTGATATTTCATGTATTGCCGATTGCGAAGAAATAATAAGGGAATTATCAATAAACGCTGTAAGGAACAGAGTCGAAACCACTGTCTGGCTCGATATTAACATTGGAATGAACCGGACAGGAATAACACCGGGGGAACCTGCAGCAAGGCTTTATAAAATGATTGACGATCTTCCCGGAATCACTACCGGTGGGCTTCATGTTTATGACGGGCACATCCATGAAAAAGAGCTTTCACTTCGCAGGAAACTCTGTGATGAAGCATACGGGTCAGTGACTTCACTGATAGCTGAAATAAACCGCTCGATGGGCCTTCCGGTCAGGATTATTGCCGGAGGAACGCCCACCTTCCCCATACATGCAGCACGGGGCGGAGTTGAAACAAGCCCGGGAACCACACTTCTATGGGACTATGGATATAGTACATCATTCAGGGATATGGAGTTTTTGCATTCAGCAGTTCTGTTTACCAGGATTATAAGTAAACCGGCTGAAGATCTGATTTGTATTGATCTCGGACATAAAGCGGTTGCTTCAGAAATGCCCCAGCCAAGAATTAAATTGAATGAGCTTGAGAATTATGAAATTATATCTCACAACGAAGAGCATATGGTAATCAGAACTGCTGATGCCAAAAAAAAGAAAGTTAGTGATATTTTGTACGGCATACCATACCATATATGCCCGACTGTTGATCGCTATGATAAAGTATCGGTAGTCAGGGATGGGAGAGTTACGGAACAGTGGAAGGTGGAGGCAAGGACTAGGGAAATTACGGTATAGTATGGCATCAAGGCGTGAAGGCGGCAAGGCTTCAAGGCTAGAATGCCGTTATGCAGTTATGCCGTTTGGTTTGATCGAACATAATCAGCATTGAGTTGTTTTTAAATAAAACTTATGACATTATGGACATGCAAAACACATTTCAGAACCTTAACTGGCTTGCAATTATTGTTGCTGCAGTCAGTGCTTTTGGTCTAGGATCACTCTGGTATTCACCTTTAATGTTTGCCAAACGCTGGATGAAGGAGAGCGGTGTAACTGAAGAGTCGGCAAAGAATGCTAATATGATAAAGTTATTCGGACTGGCCTTTCTTCTGTCTCTTATTGCCTCATTTTTCCTGGCGATGTTTATCGGAGCCGGTGCCGGTGCAGGCTTCGGGGCTCTGGCCGGATTCATGGCTGGCCTGGGCTGGGTATTTACTTTTATGGGTATCAGCTATCTCTTTGAGCAAAAAACAATGGCTCACTTCCTTATCAATTCACTGTATAGCGTAACGTCCCTGACAATAATGGGATTCGTTATAGGGATCTGGCAGTAGTCGAGGTCATGCAGGTTTTGCAGGTCAGAATCTTCGATTTTTGGTTGACTATCGGTAAAGGTACACAAACCCCCTGTACTCCTTACTGTCATATTTTATATCATCCCAGCCGAGAGCTTTGATTGTATAGAAATAGACTCCGGGGCTGGCTTTTGCCGAACTGTTTCCGACATTGCCGTCCCATCCATCCCACTCTTTTAGTACCTGGCCTTCACCATAAAAATCATATACTTTGGTTCCGTTACGGCTGAAGATAACTATGCTGATATATCTCAATGAAGCCTTGTTGACCATGAACTTATCGTTTATTCCATCCTCATTTGGAGTAAAAACATTCGGAATCTCAAGCTTAGACAGATCAACAACAATTTTGTCGAATCTCAACGAATCGATGCAATGAAGAGCACTTTCGACTGTCAGCTTTACAGAATAATCTTTAGGTATAAAATAGGTATGAGGCTGTGGATTGCTGAGTACCGATATTGAATCATCACCGAATTCCCAAAGGTATGTCGCAGCTCTGATTGATTTGTCCGTGAAAGTAACCTCAAGCGGGGCCTCACCGCTTGAAGGATCGACTGAAAAATCAGCTTTCACATGAATTGATTCGTAAAAGAATGTTGACTCACCGGTGCATCCAAGACTATCGGTCACCAGGAGCTTGTAGGTAACATTCTCCAATGGAGGATTGAAGGTCTGAGGATTTATTTCTATGTCAGGATATGGAATGGCGGAAGCCGGTTCTGATGACCAGAGAAACTTTACACCGTTTGGCAATCTGATCCTCTGACCACCGGTGGGATCACTATAATAAAAAGTATCGACGACTGCCTTGCCGCTCAGGGCAACATAATCGCAGGTCCTGTTCTGAAGCTTTGCGAGTGAAGAAGGTCTGTCAGTAAATATCCATCCTGTAAGGCTTATATTATAACCTGAGCCATCGGAGATGCTTACCCGGTAACCTCCTTCATCAAGGTTGCTGATAGCAGAGCTCAAAACGCCTGTTTCAGAGCTTATGAACACAGTGAATCCTTTTGTGGCATCGCTCCATCCGTACCATGAGAATGTAAATGGTCCGGTACCCCCCGGACTAACGGCATTAAGGCTTCCTTTAACAGTTCCCGAAGGATTGCAGTAAGCAAAAACGGGGTCTTTCACACCAGGGGAAGATGGATATGAAGTGTATCTCACTGCATTCATTCCCGGTGCGGTAAGCTGACCCATGATTGTTACAGGTAATAATAAGGTTGAAATGAGAAAAGCAAAGCGCACAGGCAATCTGAGTTTTAAAACAATAACGGTTCCAATTTACCTTTGGTATAATAAGCTGCAAGTATAATAACAAGTATAGTAAAATTATTGGTAAGTTAATTTTCTTCCCTCTGTGTCATTCTGTGACTTCTCTGTGGATCTCTGTGTAACAAAAAGGATAATAAGAACTTACACAGAGAATCACAGAGGATACACAGAGTTCCGCAGAGTTAAAATGTTAATAAGTTTTACATTTTTGTTTTCAATCCTGCTACCCCCTGAAATGGTATTTGTTAAATTTGCAGCACCTGTTGGGACATGCCATGGCATGACCTTATATTAATCAATAATTGATGACCCAAAACTATCTGAACGACCTGAACGAAGCTCAGCGCCTTGCAGTTATCAACACTGAAGGTCCGGCTCTGGTTATCGCCGGTGCAGGTTCAGGGAAGACCAGGGTTTTGACCTACCGGATTGTCCATCTTCTGCAGAAAGGTATTCCTGCTTATAAGATCCTTGCCCTGACGTTCACAAACAAGGCAGCAAGAGAAATGAAGGACAGGATCTCCGCCATTGTTGATCCTTCAGTTGCAAGGCATCTCTGGATGGGTACATTCCATTCAGTTTTTGCAAAGATACTCAGGATGGAAGGCTCAAGGCTGGGTTATAAATCAAATTTTACGATTTATGATTCATCCGATTCGAAAAGCCTTATCAGGACCATCTTAAAAGAGATGAACCTTGATGACAATGTCTACAAACCAGGTATGATAGCATCGAGGATCTCCTATTCAAAGAACAATCTGGTTACCGCCAGCATATATGCATCAGATCCTGCAATGCAGGAATATGACAAATCAAGCCGTATGCCGCTGCTGTCTGAAGTATACAGGACATATTCAGTCAGGTGCTTCAAGGCTAATGCTATGGATTTTGACGATCTGCTCCTGAACACAAACATTCTTTTCAGGGATTTCCCCGGGGTACTGGAATCTTACCAGGAGAAATTCCTGTTTATTCTTGTAGATGAATACCAGGATACAAATTATTCACAATATCTTATTATTAAAAAGCTTGCTGCGTTAAGTAAAAATATTTGTGTTGTAGGAGATGATGCCCAGAGCATTTACTCGTTCAGAGGGGCAAGAATTGAAAACATTCTTGAGTTTAAGAATGATTACCCCGATTATCAGCTGTTCAAGCTGGAGCAGAATTACAGATCGACTCAGATAATTGTTGAAGCTGCGAATGCCATTATTGCCAACAATGAAGGCCAGATCCATAAAAAAGTATATTCAAAAAATGAGCCCGGTGAAAAGATCCAGGTGATGCAGGCGCTTACCGATTCCGAGGAAGGTTTCAATATTTCATCAGATATTTTCGACAAGAGATATACGCGGCAGCTTAACTGGTCAGATTTTGCCATCCTTTACAGGACAAATGCCCAGTCGAGAATATTCGAGGAAACCCTTCGCAAAAAGAATATCCCGTATAAAATTTATGGCGGATTGTCTTTCTATGAGAGGAAAGAGATAAAGGACTTACTAGCCTACTTCAGGATGGTCATAAATCCTGAGGATGAGGAAGCTTTAAAAAGAACTATTAATTATCCCAAGAGGGGACTTGGGGATACTTCAGTTCAGAAAGTTCTTGAACTTGCCGAAAGATCAGGGACCACTCCATGGCAGGTAATTTCGTCGATCTCGACATATTCAGAACATTTTAATTCAGGTACTGTTAAAAAATTAACGGGCTATACTGATCTGATTAATGCTTTCAGAAATAATCCAGCTGAAACTGATGCATATATGAAGGCAAGGGAAATAGCCATGGGAACGGGGATTATGAAAGAGCTCAGGGAAGGGAAATCTCCGGAGGAAGTAAGCAGGTATGAAAACCTTGAAGAGCTTCTTAACGGAATTAAAATATTTACCGAGGGGGCTGAGACCAATGGTGAGCCATCGACACTGGAGGCATTTATGACCAATGTTGCTCTTCTTACCGACCAGGATAATGACAAGGAGGAGGACCGCGACAAGGTGACACTAATGACAATGCACTCAGCCAAAGGACTGGAATTCAAGCATGTATATATTGCAGGAATGGAAGACACCCTTTTCCCCTCGCCGATGTCAGCTGGCAGTCCCAGGGAGCTTGAAGAAGAAAGACGGTTGTTCTATGTTGCGGTAACACGTGCCGGAAAGATGGCTACTCTCAGTTATGCAATGAACAGGTATAAATGGGGTAACCTTGAAAGAAGCGGGCCAAGCAGATTTCTGAGGGAGATGGATCAGAAGTTCCTCGATTATCCACAGACAGGAGGGAAACCTTTTTCTGCAACAAACCATACCGAACGCAGGCCTCAGTCATTCAGGGAAGAGCCGTACAAATACTCAGTCCCGGGCAAATACAAAAAAGTGGTAAACGCCGGAAGTCCTTCCGTTGCATCTTTTAATGGAAGTGATACAGGAGAATTTTCCGAAGGAGACAATGTTCAGCATGAACGATTCGGAAAAGGAATAATCTTCAGTATCGAAGGGGAACCCCCAAATACAACAGCTACCGTCGATTTTGAGAGTGATGGGAAGAAGAAACTGCTGCTGAGGTTTGCAAAACTGAAGAAAAACCCCCCATCCCCCTAAAGGGGGGGGTAATCGACAACGTAAATAGCCCCCTTTAGGAGGTTGGGGGCTATTTCCTCCCCGCTTGCCCGAAATTCATTTTGATAAATGAATACCCGACCGTAGATATGGAATGTTTAAAGTTTTCGTTAATCTCTTTGGTCTCCATTTTCATTTCGAGCTTATTATCCTTGTCATAACCTTCCATAGCAAGCATAAATGAGTTTTCGAAGCCCGGGTAGCCGTAATAATTTGGCATCCCTGCCTTTCCCCAGTTCTTCTTATCGGCTTTGATCTTAACATCCTTCGTCATCCAGACATTTGAATAGCCTTCATCTCCCTCTTCCACAATTTTGTATTCATCGCACTTGTACCCGGCTATCATTTTTGTATTTCCGGTCTTTGTCACTGTTGCCGGGGTTTTCTCCTGGGACTTCAGGTTTTTAGCCTGTGCATTCATGGTCGAATCATCGGGTATTGTTGAAATAATTCCGGTTCTGGAATCTTCGCTCTGTATAAGCATCATAAAACATCTGTTATCATTGTCAAAGATGAACTGGGTAGGTAAAGGAGCTTCTCCTTTTTCGGGATTGGCGATTTTAACTTCAATACCGGCATTTAATGTATTGGTATTGAAATATGTATAAAAATCAGATTTCGCAACATCCTTTTTATCGTAAGTCTCCATAACCATGTATATCCTGCCTGTAAAGTTATATTCATCATTATGGTTAATGTCGGTTTTTCCACCCAGGAGGCCTCCCAGACCCCTTCTGCCTTCAGCAGGCTGTTCTTTTGCTGCTGAATCGGCTTTATTCTGTACATCTTTATTAATAGCTTTATTGAGCTTGTTTCTAAGTGCACTCCCAATTTGTGCTTTTGAGGAGACACCTGAAAGGATAAATACTATTGCAAGAAGAAGTGCGAATTTAGTTTTCATCATTTTGGAGTTTATGGTTTAATCTATAAAATTACGAATTCTGCATAATTATTCTCTACTCAAAGTTTTAAAAATTCCACCCTGCGATTAAGAGCTTTATTGGCCGGAGTATCGTTTGGCGCAACAGGCTGTCCTTCACCAAGACCATCTGTTACCAGACGATCACCATTCACTCCGAATGATTTGACCAATTCGTTTTTAACAGATGCAGCACGTCGTTTTGAAAGGTCGAGATTGGCAGCATCGGCACCATCGGTGTCAGTAAACCCGGTAATTTTTACTTTCACATCCGGAACTTCATTCAGGATAGAAGCAATTTCTTTAAGCGTACCATAAGATTCCGGCTTCACAACATCCTTGTTCACATCGAAATAGATTCCGTATGTGACCAGCTTACCTTCCGTCATCAACTTATTACGCATATCGGGAGCTCCGACTGCGATGCGTATGTTGCCGATCATTGCAGCTCCGTTTTCAAACCTGAGCCTGTCGGGTTTTACACAACCTAATGGAAATGCTTTAGGGGCATCAAAGAGCTTATTCTGATCCTGATACAGGCGAATTCTAGTTTTCTGAACCCAGATTGCAATATGATATTTCTGGTTTTCCTTTTCTTTAAACTCATCTCCTTCTTTATAGCCATTTAACTCTGATTGCTCACATTCAGTTCCAAACAGCCAGGTTCTATAACCCGGTCTGCCAAAATATTCAATTGAAAAATGGAATCCTCCTTGTCCGGGTGTTGCTCCGCTGTCCCAGGCTTTTACGTTTTTGGCTTGCATCAATCGCAGGTTCCATCCTGCCATTCCTTTTTCTTCGCCCGCAATGGGAATAACATCAAATTCAATTGTATAATTGTCAGGTAACTTGAGCAATGCATCGGTCCACACACATTCCCTCATAATAAATTTCATCCAATTTCCGGGAAATAAATTTGTCGTTACCACTTCAGCCGAACCATTAGTATTCCATAGGGCCGGAAAA
>CAZCQC010000355.1:0-4050 GCA_964500155.1 uncultured Rikenellaceae bacterium
AGCCTTTTCTTTATCAGATTCTTATAGAACTCGCCCATAAGAGAAGCTGTTGACAGATCAGATACACTCCACAGGCTTACAACCACTGAGGGAGTTCCTGCATACATAAAAGCCCGTGTAAGACCAACCATCCCTTCGCCCCTGACAAGCTTCCCCAGACCTGTCTGGCAGGCTGACAAAACAACCAGATCTGCATTAAGCTTTAATTTAAATATCTCAGTTGTCTGCAGTGAACCATCCTCTCCGGAATTCTTCAGAGAAGTAAGAACAAGCGAACTCAGATCGGATTTGTCTTCGTCAATTGATCCGTGTGTAGCAAAGTGTACATAATTGAATTTATTTAATTCATTATTATGCTTTAAATTTTCTTCAGTTGCTTTATTTCTCAAATAGATATCAGATGATCCTCCTTTAAAGTATGTGGAAATACTCTCAATTTCTTTTCCGCTGAATTCAAGTCTTGGGTATTTTACCTGTACGTTGAACAGAGTATCCTCATATAATGGATCACCAAAGGCAATTAGCCTTTTGTTTACGCCTGCCAGCTCTTTTGCTTCAGAAGATTTTGCAATGAGTGTCTTCATTACGCTTGCCGACTGCCCATAGCTGACAGGATATTTCTTAACAAGAAATGGCAGGTCTGAATATGAAATCTCTGCAGTTATATTCTTATTTTCAGTCAATAAAACCTCAAAAGGCAAATAACTCAAAATGCCATCAGGAATTATTATAAGAAGACTTTTACTAGAAAGAAACGGCTCTGCAGGCTTAATTAATTCCTCAAATAACAAAGTTCCTGCATTAATAAAAAATTCTGAAACAGCCTGTTGTGGCTCGAGCAATGAAAATCTTATAGTTTCAATCTGTTCCCTGAGGGTTTTTAATCCTGGTAGCTTTATCAAGCTATGTTTTGAATGTGTAATAACCCACAGACAGGAACTACTGTCACCAACAAAATAGTCTAGAATGATGGTATTCCTGTCGGGACATAATGATTTTGCCTCATCTAAGGATACCGGCTGAGAAACGAGAGAACCTGCTTTGGTCTCTGACAGCATGTCCAGCAATACTCTCGATTTACTTCTTTCAGCATAAATAAAAGCCAGTTTGTCATAATTTTTAGATTTGTTTTTATTATGAAGAGTACTTAAAAGACTGATAATATCCTCATAAACATATCGTTCACTGGCCATATAGCTGGTTTTCTGTTCCCGTGTTTGAAGAGTACCTCGCATTATTTCAAGGATCTTCAAGGCAGAATCATTCAAGGCAACAGCTTTTTCATAATCCCCGTTTCGTTCATAATATTCGGCTAGCCCAACATCAATTCTCCAGTCAAGATCTGGATTGTTAAATGGCTTAGCCACTTCATTTGCCAGATCATAATTAGTTTTAGCTTCATCGAGCTTTCCCTGGAGAAGCTGATCATTTGAGAGATTTAGTAGATAATGAACCTCTTCAATCTTTGCATTGCTTTCACGGCAAATTTTAAGACCTCTTGTATGGTAATCCTCCGCTTTAATGTAATCTTTCAGATCCTTAAAAACATTGCCAATATTTCCAAGTACAGGAAGCATCTGAGACTGCTTTCCGATTTTCTCATAGATCTCAAGTGACATAAAATAGTACTCCAGCGACTTTTCATACCTTCCGGCTTCCCTTAGTACAATGCCTAGATGATTATATACCCCTGCGATTCCTTCCATAGCATTGGTTTCCTTCATTATTCCTGCCGCTTCAGTTATTTTTCTGATTGCCGTATCCAGTTCACCGATATTGGAATAAACAAACCCAATCTGACTTAAAGCTTCACCCTCTTCTGTTCGCATCTTAAGACCTTTATACAGATCAAGTGATTTTTGAAGGTATTCCAGAGCTTCGGGGTATTTCCCGATAGTATTAAGGATTTCTCCTGAATGAAGCATTGCTTGTGCCATACGGAGCTTATCGCCAGCCAGACTATTCAGTTCGGAGGATCTGGCGAAATAATAAAGAGCCGAATCCGGCTGGCCATTTTTTTCAAGGGCAGAGGCTTTTACATGGATTGTTCTTCCAAGGTTAACCAGATCACCTGATTCATCCCTTATTCTTTCGGCCCTGGTAAGGTAGGTTATTGCTTTTGGATAATCTGAAAAATAATCATGATATAAAGAACCTATACTGCTGAGAGTATTTCCCATAAGTACTTTATCATCGACTTTTTCGCGTTTTGCCAGGGCTTTTTCGTAATAATTGAAAGCGGCCTGAAAATCCCCAACATTATTATAATAAACAGCACCAAATCCACCAAGGACTTCTGCTTCCCCGCGCTCATCCCCTATGCTGCCGTAAAGGGTAAGCACTTTTTCAAACAGATCAATTGCTTTTTCTGGTTCATTTCCAAGACGAAATTTAGTTCCGGCGGCATAAAGGCTGTCAGCTGTCAGTTTAATTCTCTTTTGTTCTTTTGACCAGATTGTTAAATAATTAACAGCAATAAGCAGGCTTTTTTCGTTAAAGATGTTATTAAATATTTCGGCAGTTTTTGCTGCCATTTTGTTTGACTGCTCTGATGTATCAAGGTTTCCTAAAAGCTCCTTTCGAATCCTTTCCGTATTTAGCGCGTCAATAAAGGGTTTTATAAATAGCCTGTGATTTTTTATAAGCTCAATACACCTGGCATCATCATTCTGCTGAAATGCTGTTCTTAGTTCAATATTAAGCTCATCCCTGTTTAATGTCCGCTTTTCCTGGGCATTTATGAACCGGGAGAAGAGCAGAAATGAAAAAAGGCACAACAGATAAAAAGCTTTCATTTCTCTTTGTTTTTTGAAAGAGCCAGCGCTTTTTGAAGCTCCTCGATTGCTTTATCCTTATTTCCCGCGTCGGAATATAATGAACCCAGTATTTCATGTGGTAATGGAGCATCAGGGTTCATTCCGGAAATTATTTCAAACTCATTGATGGCATCCTGAAGTAATCCCTGGTTGATGTAGAAGGCTCCCAGAAATGAGTGAAGACTGCTGCTATCCCGATCATTTGCAAAGGTCTTTCTGATCAAAGTTTCCTGGTCATTAACCTCTATGGACTTTTCAAACGATAGGACTGAGAATTTATAATTGGCTGATTTCTTGTTGTCCAGAAGATCCTCCCCTTCCACGTTCCAGAAATAAGTCTCCCCCGGTTCCAATCCTTTTACATCTTCGGGAAATTTCAGAGTGCTTTCGGAGATTTTATTAGTCCACACAAGGCCATTGCTGTTGTAAAGATTCACGACGAATTTCTCAAATGGTTTCCTGGAGATCCATGTGAAGGTCGGACGGTCAGTTCTGATAAGTGTATTGGAAGGAGAAGTCAGCTCTATTGGTTCTTCAGGTACTGTTCCTCTCAAACCTGCAAGTGCACCAACATCCTTCTTACTGTCTCTTTTAGAAGTCAATGCCGATATATTTGCCATCATTGCAGTTGTAGCTTTCTTTACATTTGAACTTGTTGCCGGACTGGAAGGGTTATCACCTGAGACTTCAAAGAGCCTGCCTTCCGCCAGCTTCATAATGGTACCATCAGAAAATGTCAGACTTACTTCAGAACCGTTTTCCGTCTTAATCTGATCACCTTTGAAGAGTTGTGTTCCCCAGATAGTTTTTACAAATTCAGTTTTGCCTGCTTTCTTCAGGAGAACGTTTCCGTTTACACCAGTTATCAAGGCCATATATTGCGTCCGATCCTGGGCTTCTGAAGTTTGCATTCTGAAAAAACAACCGACTGATAGAAAACAGAGCGTTAATAATAATGATCTCATATTGATATCCTCCTATTTGATTTCTGTGATTATTATGTTTAAATAAATCCAAAAAACTTAATACAAAGATAAACCGGGTAAAATCAAAAGTCAATATTATTAATTAGACAATAATCCTGGAGCGGATACAACAAAATCTGTATTTTTACAGCAGATTTTGCAGATGAAACCAAATCTTCTTTTTGCCGACGCACTTAAGCTCAAACGACCAAATGCTTTTCATGTGATGCTGAAGCCGGCTGGCCCGTCATGTAACCTTAATTGCACCT
>CAZCQC010000356.1:0-6514 GCA_964500155.1 uncultured Rikenellaceae bacterium
GTTTTTGCAGTTATTGTATCCTGCTCAATTATCTCTTCGATATTCTTTAACGGCCTTCTGTCGCCGGAATTATGACCGCTTACGGTTATCAGAAAATTCTTGCCGATGAAAAGATTGACTTCATCAGTGTAGAGCGTCTGATTATTATAACAGAACGAATTGAACAGAATAAATGTGTTGTTCTGGAAATGTTCGATTTTCGGAACCTGTTTATCATCGAAACAGTCTTCAACCGATAATGGGTGTATTCCTACAAGGTCGATAAGAACATTCAGGTCCTGCTTCTCCGGCTTATAATAATTAAGCCATATGAATCCTCCTTCTCTTAAGGCAGTAACTGCTTCCGCCAGAGACTCAACTCCGTAAAACAGGCCTGAAGAAGAAAAATGATAGAATTTTGATTCTGCCATGATCTGATTCTTTTTTTAATGACAGTTGAACTCCTGAATTTATCCGTAAAATACAGAATCCAAATTACGACAAAAATTGAATAAACCGGAAATATCTTTTTATTTCATTTGTTCACACACTTAACTAATTCAAAGAACTAACACTGAGAGACGCAAAGAAGTCACAGAGAGCCACAGAGGGTTGCCTCTTTGTAACTCTGTGTAACTCTGTGGATCCTCTGTGTAACTAAAATAATTTCAATTAGTGTAGTAAGCAATTTTTATTAAATTTATACCCTAATGCCACCTTATTTTATGCCTGCACAGCCAAGCAATAAAGCATTGTTCATCCTTAATCCTTATGCAGGCATCCCCCCTGTGAAATTTATAATTTCAAAAGAGCTTCAACGCCGAAGGGATGAGCTCTCCTATTATAAGTCGCTGAGTATCGATGAATCAGGGACCATGATAAGGCAGAATTTCGATAAGTATGATGTATTTGTGGCTGCCGGCGGCGACGGAACAGTCCATACGGTTGCAGAGCAGCTGGTTGGTACAGCGAAACGTCTGGGGGTACTGCCGATAGGATCGGGAAACGGCTTTGCAAAAGAACTTGGGTTCAGACCGAATATCCGATCGCTTCTGAAGGATATTGATAAAAATGAGTGTTTTGACGTCGATGTAATTAATATTAACAATGGCCTCTGTCTGAATGTGGCAGGAGTCGGGCTCGACAGTTTTGTCGCACACTCCTTCGACAAGTTAAAGGCGCGGGGCTTCTGGTCATATGTCGGAGTTACTATGCTTAACTTTATCAGACTTCGTCCTTTTCATGCCGAAATTAAAATACCCGGAGAAAAAACTATATCGGAAGATTTTTTTGTTCTTACTGTAGCTAATACCAGGCAATTCGGAAACAATGCATTCATAGCACCCGATGCAGTTCCAAACGACGGTATGCTGGACATTGTAATGATAAAACCTTTCCCCAAGATCCTGTTCCCGATATTTATATATCGTCTTTTCGCAAAAAGGATGAACAGATCAAGATATTTTTCTCATCTGAAAACCGGAAAAACGGTAACCATCAGTACGGACGAGACAAGGTTTCATATTGATGGTGAGCCAGTTACTATTATTGGGGAAGTAAAGATTGAGATACGAAAAAATGCTTTGAAGGTTCTTAAAACAAGGTACAATAAATATAAATAACGGAAAATGAAAAAATATTTAGTCTTACTCTCCCTCATTACTGTTACATTTCAGATCGGGGCTCAGACAACTGATGAATTAAGTTCACGCCGAGTTATGCTTCCCAACGGATGGCAGCTGACTCCTGTCGGAAAGATTTTGCCACTGGGTGATCTGCCTTTAAACATAGCGGTTTCACCTGATAAAAAACTGGCAGCTGTTACAAACAACGGCCAGAGCACCCAGACAATTCAGCTGATAGATCTTAAAAAAGGCATTGTTATTGATTCGGTTATAATCGGAAAATCATGGCTCGGGCTTACTTTTTCGGATGATGGAAAATACCTTTATGCTTCGGGAGGAAATGATAATATCATCATCAGATATGCTATCCGGAAAAAGGAACTGATAAATGCTGATACAATAAGGCTGGGAAAACCCTGGCCCGAAAAAATATCTCCTGCAGGAATTGCCCTGGATGACACAAAGAAAATCCTGTATGTTGTGACAAAAGAGAATAATTCTCTCTATGCTATTGATCTCATAACAAAGAGCATTATTTCGCAGACACAGCTTGGAGGGGAAGGATATACCTGCATACTGTCTCCCGATAAAATGACTCTTTATGCCTCCTGTTGGGGTTGTGATAAGGTTATCGTTTTTGACACTTATCAGCAAAAAATAACCGGGACAATAACGGTCGGGGATAATCCGAACGATATGTGTATTACTTCAGGCGGTCAATATTTGTATGTAGCCAATGCTAACGACAACAATGTCTCGGTAATTGACACAAAGAAAATGAAAGTAATTGAGACTCTCAATACTGCACTTTATCCTGATGCTCCAAGCGGTTCAACACCTAACAGCGTTTCACTGAGCAGCGATGAAAAAACGCTCTATATAGCAAATGCTGATAATAATTGTCTTGCCGTATTCGACATTTCAATAGCTGGAAAAAGTAAAGGAAAGGGCTTTATACCAACAGGATGGTACCCAACATGCGTCAGGGTTGCAAAGAACAGGATTCTTGTCAGTAACGGGAAGGGCATGACATCATTTGCCAATCCCTATGGCCCTAATCCCAACCGACGGGGCGAAGAGGTGGTTTACCAGGAAGGTGACCGGGAACAAAAGATCAAAGTCCAGTATATCGGAGGTCTGTTCCAGGGAACAATGAGTATTATTGACATTCCGGATGAGGTTAAACTGGGCCTGTGGTCAAAAGCTGTTTACAGCAACACTCCTTACACCAAGGAAAAAGAGCTTAAATCGGAAAGCATTGCAGGGAATCCAATCCCTCAGAAAGTCGGTGATCCCTCCCCCATCAAGTATCTGTTTTATGTCATTAAAGAGAACCGCACTTACGATCAGGTATTTGGCGACATGCCGGAGGGGAACGGAGATCCTGGTCTTGTACTTTTCGGGGAAAATATCACTCCGAATCACCACGCAATTGTACGGGAATTTGTGCTTCTCGACAATTTCTATGTAAATGGTGAGGTGAGTGCCGATGGGCATAACTGGACTATGGGTGCATATGCCACAGATTATCTTGAAAAAGAGTGGCCTACAAGTTATGGAGACAGGGGCGGGTCATATCCTGCAGAAGGAGCCAGGGAAATCGCAAACAGCAAGCTTTTTTTCTGGGATCTGTGCAAGCGCCATGGTGTGACGTACAGAACCTACGGAGAATTCGTTGATTCTGACGGTCCTACTCTTGCTGTTCTTAAGGATAATTATTGCAGGTATTTTACTCCCTGGGTCCAGTCGGTCCGTGATACAGTAAGATTTGGTCAATGGAAACGTGATTTTGATTCACTTCGTGTTGTCAATGCCGTCCCCCAATTCAACAGTCTGAGGTTTATAAATGACCACACCGAAGGCCTGAGTCTTAACAAGCCAACTCCGTTTGCTCATATGGCCGACAATGATCTTGCTCTTGGAATGTTTATTGACTACCTGAGCCATAGTCCTATATGGAAAGAGAGCCTGGTTCTGGTAGTTGAAGACGATGCACAGAACGGCCCTGATCATGTGGATGCTCACCGTAGTGTGGCCCTGATTGCAGGAGGTTTTGTTAAACAGGGTTTTGTCGATCATACTCCTTATACCACGACATCGCTTCTCCGCACCATGGAACTGATCCTCGGTCTGCCACCAATGTCGCAGCACGATGCTGCAGCAAATTCATTATGGAGATGTTTTAATAATACCCCTGATCATCAGCCTTATACTACAAGACCAATCAATGTAGATCTTAATGATAAGAACAAAGCTGAAAATAAATGGCAGGCTTTGAGTGAAACATTTGATTTCAGTGTAGAAGACAGGGTTGATGATTCCGATTTCAATGAAGTGATCTGGAGAGCGGTAAAGGGACTCGATTCTCCATGTCCTCCATCGGTCAGGGCAGCATTTCTGTCAACAGAATCTGATGAAGAGTAAACCCCCTTTTGATTCCCTCCAAAGGGGGGAAAATTTCGATGGATAAATGAGAGACTCTAAAAAGGGGTTCAAGCATTTTCTCCTCCCTGGGGGAGATGCCCGCCAGTTGGCGGGCAGAGGGGGTCATAAATACACCAGTATAAATATATCAGCTCAGTTTTTCTTTGAATATGGCAAAGCGAAATTGATTGGTACCATGTACCATACATTTACTGCTTTACCTTCCTGCATACCGGGCTTGAATCCGGTTATTTTTTTCACAACTCTGACTGCCTCAGCATCAAGTAAAGGATGGACTCCTTTAAGAATATCTATCCCTTCCGTATTGCCTTCCGTGTTGACAATAAATCTTACTATAACCCTTCCCTGAATTGTATCAGCTTTTGCAGCTTCGGGATATATAATATTGTCGGCAATGAATGTAAGAAGGGCAGCTTCACCACCCGGGTAAACCGGCATATCCTGGACCACAACATAAGGCAATTGTTTTACTATCTGATCGGGGAGTTTAAATCCCACAGTAACTATTAAATTAAATGGCTCATTAATTTCACTGTTCTTTGGGCGATCCCATTTGGGAGAAGTTTTTATCGCTCTCATAACCTCATTGCTCAGGAGAGGATCTGTTGCACTGGCGGATTTGATATTGTTTATTGTACCATCCATTTCAATTGTAAAGCTGACACTAACATATCCTTCAGCATTTTTTGCTGTAGCCTCAGGCGGGTATTTTACCTGTCCTGTGACCCAATCATTGAAAAGCTTATGATCCTTTCCGCCGAAAGTCGGATAGTCCTGTGGAGCTAAACGGGGATAGGGCGGGTTGAGCCCCATTTCCAGGGCTTTTTTCCTTGTAGTTATTTCAAAAACTCCATTTGCTCCTTTCTCCCCGTATTTGTCAGTGGCCTCTTTTCCGAACAGATTTTTAACCACTCCCCTGTTGTATCCAAGATCCTTAACTGCATCCTGGTAATTTTTGTCGATAATAACCCCGTCGATCACTACCAGCGGATTTGGTCTTTGAATTGAAGGCGGAGCCTTAAAGTCGGGATCTTTTTCCAATTTTATGTTCATCTCCTTACTGAAATCAGGCTTGACTGAAAGAAGCTTATATCCTCTGCAGTATAACTGAATTGAGGCATCTGCCTGAACGTAATTCAATACAAAACGTCCGTCTTTACCTGTTGTAGCTGCATAGACATTTCCGGCAGTACCGGTTGTATTTATTGCAACTCCCTCAATTGGCTGCCCTTCTGCATCGACAACAACTCCTTTAACAATCTTTTGATATGTTGTTATTTCGATAACACCATCCTTTCCTTTATCACCATATTTATCAAAAGCAGCCTTATCTTTCAGAACACTAATTGAAAGTATTGCATCCGGATCTGTTTTCTTCAGTCCGTTTTCAACGATAACTCCGTCAACAACTATAAGTGCTTTGACATCAGATCCGTCACCAGCTTTTACTGATAGTGTTTTCTGATAAAAGGAATCTACAGTCAACGATCCGGCATCACTCTTCTTTGTGGTAATTTCAATAACACCATCATTGCCATCTTTACCATATTTTTCAGTTTCCGATTGGTCTTTCAGAATGGCTATTGAACCAATTGTATTTGGGTCGATTCCTTTCAAATCCTGTTTATCATTTATTAATCCATCAATAACAATGAGTGGTTTTGCCTCTGATCCGTCAGCATTCCTAATACTTATTTCTGCCTGTTCCCTGTAATCCGGATCTTTTACGAGCTTTATATACAGCGCTGAATTTGATGCCATAAGTGGCGGCATTGTATAAGTCTTATACCCCTTGCAGGAAAACATGAGAGAAGAGCCATCCGGTATCCTGCTGATAGCGAATCTGCCCCTGGCATCAGTTATTACACCAGCTACAGACCTGGCAACAATTATTTTGACACCCTGAAGCGGTTTTCCTTCTTCGTTTACAACAATCCCTTTTGCATCTTTCTGAAATGCCCCGGAGACCGGAGAGGGATTTATCCCCGGTCCGGAATAAGCTACATAACGATATTCAGGACTGGCAAAAGCGTAAAAAACAATAGCAAATACCGGTAATACAATAAGCAGCCTCAGCTTCCGGTAAGGCGAGGTAACTATTTTTTTCATCATGTCGAATCGTTTTTTGTCAAGTGAATAATTAAATGAATTCGTAAGGCTGAAAATCCTGGAACCGAAAAGCTGGTTTACTAGAACAGCTTTGTATAGTGCCGGGTCGGATGTTTGCTGAATCGCCACTTCATCGGCAATATATTCATGATTCTGCCTGATAAACCCATTATAGATCCATACAAACGGATTGATCCACTGAATCATCCGTAATAGTTCAACTAACACGAGATCAATCCAGTGCTTCTGGTTCACATGCACGAGCTCGTGGTTCATTATTACTTCCAGCTCTTTTTCATCGACTGAAGGATTGATGAAAACATAATTAAAAAATGAAAATGAGCCGGAGAATCCGT
>CAZCQC010000357.1:0-2949 GCA_964500155.1 uncultured Rikenellaceae bacterium
CCCAGAGGGCGAAAGTCCCTACCGACATTGCAAATCCCCTGATCCTGTTAGGAAAAATTTCGGAGAGTAGTACCCATGTAACCGGAGCGAGAGTCATGGCATAACATGCAATAGCTGTTACCACCATTATCAGCAATGGCAATCCCTGTAGATGCAAAAAGTACATTAATCCTGTAATTGCATAAATACAGGCAAGACCACCTGCACCAATAAGCATAAGCACTTTTCTGCCAAGTTTATCGACTGTAAACATGCCTATAAAGGTAAAGACCAGGTTCACACTACCTGTAATTACAATATTGAACAGCGTGTCTGAAACGCTATACCCTGCATTTGCAAAAACCTCCTGAGCGTAGTTAAAGATTACATTTATTCCGCACCACTGCTGAAAAATTGCCAGTGCAATTCCAAGAATCAGCAGCTTTGAAATTCCAGGCTCTTTTATTAACCTGAAGCCTGATTTTCCGGACGAATGGCTTAGGGTTTCTTCAATTGCTGAAATCTCATGATCAGCATAATAGCTGCCACCTATTTTTGAAAGGATCCTGTGAGCTTTCTGATTGCCTTTTTCATTTTTGACCAGCCATCGCGGGCTTTCAGGTACGAACCACATCAGGATAAAAAACAGAGCTGCAGGAATTGTGCAGGCATAAAACATCCATCTCCATCCAACCTGTCCGTTCCATGAGGCAAGGATATCAGCAACCGATGCTTCTGCAGGCACAGGTCTGGCAATCCGCCAGTTGATAAGCTGAGCGGCGAGGATTCCGATTACAATTGTAAGCTGGTTTATTGAAACAAATGCCCCTCTTACTTTTCCCGGTGTCACTTCTGCAATATACATTGGCGAAAGATTTGACGCCAGTCCGATGCCGATACCTCCCAATATCCTGAAAAAGACAAATGATATAAATGCACCTGCACCGCCTGTCCCAAGTGAAGCAATAACAAATATCCCGGCCGATAAAATCAGCAGTTTCTTTCTTCCAAACCGGTCGCTCAACCAGCCTGACAGCAGTGCCCCTGCAAGGCACCCGGTAAGTGCACAGCTCATTGCCCAACCCTGCATGGCAGCATTATCTGTTATTCCGAAAAACGGTTCATAGAAAGGTTTTGCACCTCCGATCACCACCCAGTCATAGCCAAAAAGTAATCCGCCCATAGCGGAAATGAGGCAAATTGAAAGCAGGTATTTCCAGTTATATAATTTCTCTTTCATTAAGAAGAATTACTTTAAAACCACGGAGTTTCACCGAGTTAAAACGAAGTTTCACGGAGTGATTGCGATGTAATTACAATGTAATTACATAAA
Source organism: uncultured Rikenellaceae bacterium (assembly GCA_964500155.1). GTDB lineage: Bacteria > Bacteroidota > Bacteroidia > Bacteroidales > VadinHA17 > LD21. The sequence goes on from CAZCQC010000357.1 coordinate 1,313, forward strand.
AAACAGTGTAACTCCGTGCTTACTCCGTATAACTCCGTGGTTTATGGATTTATTCTGATTTTTTTATTTAAACTTCCTTCAATGCCTCAAGCATGGCTACTACATTTTCAAATGGCACATTAGCCTGAATGTTATGGACAGTATTAAACACAAATCCCCCGTTTTGATTCAGAATACTGCATTGCCGTTTAACCTGTTCCTTTACCTGCTCGGGAGTTCCGAATGCAAACACTCCCTGCGTATCTACTCCTCCTCCCCAGAATACAATTCTCTCCCCGAATTTTCGTTTCAGCTCTTTCGGATCCATTCCGGCTGCGTTTATCTGGACCGGATTAATAATATCAAATCCTGATTCGATAAACAGATCGAGTAGCGTTACAATTGCACCGCAGGAATGCTTGAAAGTTTTCCAGCCTGTGTTCCGATGTATCCAGTCATTTACTTTTTTATAATATGGCAGCCAAACTCTTGCAAATGTTTCCGGAGAGCAGAATGTTGAGTTCTGAGTCCCGAAGTCTGCACCGCAGATATAGACCACATCGATCTTGTCCCCTATAACTTTGTTTAAATCCTTCAGATTCTCAATTGCAATATCTGTCTGCCTGTCATATAGTTCTTTTATAAAGTCCTCCCGGGTAAGAGTGGACTTATACCACTCAGCTACACCTCTAATACCTTTCGGATTTTTCAGCTGAACCGCCGGGACAAGAGCTATATCGCCAAGTGCTGTACCGCCGAGGTTTGCCAGCACTGCTTTGTCTGATCCTTCGATTGTCCTGATCTGTTCCCTCCAGAATTCCAGGTCATGATCAGTGACTCTGCCGAATTCTTCCAGGTTGTCCTCAATCTTCAGGGTTGAATCGTCAATTGGTCCCTGTCTTTCAATAGCATCAAAGAAATAGCCTGTTTTCGGCATCATTGCGCTTGGTCGCTCCGATGTATCACCTTCCGGGTGTATAAGAATATCTCCGTTATCATTATAAGTGTAATTGAATTCTCCCGGGAAGAGGACTTCCTGGCCCCAGAAAGTGGTATGCAGCTTCCAGTCCTTATTCGGGATCCCGAACATATTCTTCTCCCCTCCAAGTCCGATAACATCAATATTCATTTCCCTGATTAGGTCAGCATCAAGTTCGCCAAGCATCTGATAGGGTTCAATTATCTTCACAGGTTTCTTTTCAAGCCCGTAATATTCACGAAGTTTTTCAACTATTACAGCGTGAATGCCTGTTACCGGGGAGGAGCCAAAATCCACAACAACTCTTTCAGGCTGCCGGTGATTGATGCTCATTTTGAAGTTATCTCTTGATGATTTTGACATTTTGAGTCTATTTTGATCATGTTTCGACTTTATAAAGTTAAATTATTCCCGATAAAATCTGAGATGGATAGAAAATTTTGTTTTGTTAAGTATTTTGAGTACTTTAAGTTGCTAAAGACCGAAGACCGAAGACCGAAGACCGAAGACCGAAGACCGAAGACCGAAGACCGAAGACCGAAGCAGAAGAATTCCCCATTTGAAGGGGGCCGATCCGCCAGCTGGCGGAGAAGGAGCCAGCCTGCAGGGGAGATATGTGGTGGGGCCAGGGGGATGTAAAATTGAAGATCAGAAAATGGACCTTGCAGTTCAAATACCG
>CAZCQC010000358.1:0-5603 GCA_964500155.1 uncultured Rikenellaceae bacterium
GACTGCAGGAAGCATTCATTGGTTATAAACGCCATCACATCCCCTGAAAGGATTGCCTGGTTTAGGCCCCACTTACTGTGAACTGTCGGAAATCCTCTCCGTACAGAGGCTTTGTCCATTATATCGTCATGAACAAGGGTGAAGTTATGAAAGATCTCCAGTCCGGTTACCGGTACTACCGCTTCATCGATCTGGTCGCTGAAAAGATTACAGGTCATCAATGCGAGAACCGGGCGCAACCGTTTACCTCCTATAGAAAGGACATACCTCACCGGTGCAATAAGTCGCTCCGATTCCGTATTGTAAGAAATATTGACCAATGACGCGTCAACAATTTTCTTCAGTCCCGATTGATTATACATGTTCCTTTCAGCAATATTAATTTCAATACTTATCCTTTCAATGCTTCTGCCCCGCTTACAACTTCAAGTATCTGATTGGTGATTGAGGCCTGCCGTGCCTTGTTATACTGGAGTGTCAGATCGTTGACCATCGTAGTTGCGTTATCCGTTGCTTTGTGCATGGCTGTCATCCTTGCCCCGTTCTCTGAAACAAATGAATCGAGTACTGCTTTGTAAAATTGAATTTTAAGCGATTTTGGGATAAGCTCTTTAATTATAGCCTCCTTGTCAGGTTCATAAATATAGTCAACAGCAACTGATGTTTTTCCTGTTACGGGAGCTGACTCAACAGGAAGGAATACCTCCCTTGTCAGCTGCTGGACAGCAGCATTCCTGAAATGATTATAAATGATCTCAATCCTGTCAAATTCGCATGCGACAAAACTATTCATGACCTTCTGGGCAACTTCTGAAATTCTCTCAAATGTGAGATCATAAAGAAGATCATTGTTTTCCCCTGCAATATTGAATTTCTGTTTTCTGAGATAATCAAAGCCTTTTTTCCCGATTGTAAGAAATCTGACGCCACCTTTTTTATACTGATCGTAATAATTATCAGCGATAATTCTTTTTGCCTCTTTAATTACGTTGGAATTAAAGGCCCCGCAAAGACCCCTGTTTGATGTTATTATAACGATCAGGATCTTTTCTGGCGAAGTTGTTCTGCCATAAACATTTTCTATTTCAGAATCCGCAAGGCTCTGTGAAAGACTAACAAGAATCTCATGAAGTTTATTTGCATAAGGTCTCAGCCTGACAATCTTGTCCTGGGCTTTCCTCAGCTTGGCAGCGGCCACCATCTTCATGGCCGATGTTATCTGCCGTGTTGATTTCACCGAGGCTATCCTTATCCTTATAGCTTTTAAGTTGGGCATTAAAGATCTGTTTATTCAGTTTTCCAGTGATGGCTCAGGGTTTATATTTATTCACAAGTTCAAGAGCTGTTTTTTCGAGAATATCAGTAATATTATTATTCAGAATTCCTGCACTTAACTGATCCAGAATATCCCGATGTTTGAGATCGAGATACTCGAGGAATTCAAACTCAAACTCTTTGACTTTTGCAACAGGAACATCCTTAAGCAACCCGGTTGTTCCGCAATATATTATGGCAATCTGTTTTTCGACCGGCATCGGGGCATACTGCCGCTGCTTCAGGATCTCAACGTTCTTGGCGCCCTTGTTCAGGATGGCCAGCGTTGAAGCGTCAAGATCGGAGCCAAATTTTGAAAATGCCTCAAGTTCGCGGTACTGAGCCTGGTCAACCTTTAAAGTCCCTGCAATTTTCTTCATCGCTTTTACCTGGGCATTGCCTCCTACTCTTGAAACTGAAATACCTACGTTTATTGCCGGGCGTACTCCTGAATTAAAGAGGCTTGATTCCAGAAAGATCTGCCCGTCGGTGATTGAGATAACGTTAGTCGGGATATAAGCAGCCACATCGCCTGCCTGTGTTTCGATAATCGGCAGGGCTGTCAGCGATCCTCCGCCCTTAACCAGATGACGCATTACTTCCGGCAGATCGTTCATCTGTCGTGCCACCTCATCTGATTCAATTATTTTAGCTGCTCTTTCAAGAAGCCTCGAGTGAAGATAGAAGACATCGCCAGGGTATGCTTCACGTCCTGGCGGGCGGCGGAGCAGAAGCGAAACTTCCCTGTACGATACAGCCTGTTTTGAAAGGTCGTCATAAATTATTAGGGCATCACGTCCTGTGTCGCGGAAGAATTCTCCGATGGCGGCTCCGGCAAAAGGTGCATAGAACTGGGAAGCGGCAGGGTCTGAAGCAGTTGCCAGAACTATTACGGTATATTCCATGGCACCATGCTCTTCAAGGATTTTAGCGATATTGGCAATTGTGGAGCCTTTCTGGCCTATTCCTACATAGATGCAATATACCGGTTTACCCTTTTCGAAATTACTGCGCTGGTTAATAATAGTATCGATCGCGATAGCTGTTTTCCCTGTCTGACGGTCACCGATTATCAGCTCGCGCTGACCCCTTCCGATAGGGATCATAGCGTCAATAGCCTTCAGTCCTGTCTGAAGCGGCTGTTTAACCGGCTGCCTGAAGATAACACCAGGAGCTTTTCTTTCAAATGGCAGATTAAAAAGTTCCCCTTCGATAGGTCCCTTCCCATCCAGCGGCTGACCTGTCGGTGTTACGACTCTTCCTAGTAATCCTTCACCGACCCCTATTGAGGCAATTCTTCCCGTGCGTTTAACAATGTCTCCTTCATTTATTTCTTCTGTCGGGCCAAGCAGTACCGCTCCGATATTATCTTCTTCAAGGTTGAGCACTATTGCCTCCATCCCATTTTCAAACTCGATCAGCTCATTTGATTCGGCATTTGAAAGTCCGTAAATGCGGGCAATTCCGTCACCAACCTCAAGGACAGTACCGACTTCTTCGAGTTCAGCCCCGGTCTGAATGCCTTCAAGCTGCTGTTTTAGAATTTTTGAAACTTCTGCTGGTTTAATATTTGCCATATTCTAAATACTTATAATATCTTGTTTTTCAGATTATATACTTCTTTCAAATTATCCGGTGGCAAGTTCGGTCCTGATCTTTCTCAGCTTATTCCTGAGGCTGGCATCAATGTAGTTGTCTTCCACTTTAAGTATGAACCCCCCGATTATTGAATCATCTATGTTTTCTTTAAGGTCAACTTTGGTTTTGAATATTTTTTCTATAAGACCCGAAACCTGATTTCTGATTTCCGGATCTATTTTTACCGCTGTCGTCAGAACAGATTCCGTAATGCCGTTATGTTCCTTCGTATCGTGAACAAACACCCTTGCTATTGCAGGAATATACCTTTCCCTGCCGTTTTTAACAACAAGATCGATGAGTGAAAGCGAAAGTGGATGAAGATCCTTTCCCAGTACACCGTGAAGCACTTCTGTTTTTTTGGTGGGTCTTATCACTGGGTTGCTAAGGAGTTCCTTCAGTTCAGGGACCTTGCAAACACTGAGGACGAGGATCATATCCTGATTTATCCTGTCGAGCATATTTTTTTCGAGTGCTGACTGGAAAAGAGCTTTCGCGTATCTTACAGATATTCTGCTTTCGTTCATTAATTGAAAAACTGTTTAGTTTTTGTTGAAATCAATATCCTTCAGGTAATTATCGATCAGCTTTTGTTGTTCTCCGGTTTGCTTGAGCTTTTCTCCCAGGAGCTTTGAGGCGATATCAACCGACAGGTTTGCAACTTGTTCCCTTATATCAGCGAGAGCAATTGCTTTTTCTCTTTCGATGCCTACCCTGGCCTTTTCAACAAGTTTATCAGCTTCTTCGGATGCTCTTCCCTTGGCTTCAGCTATCAGTTTGTCGCGAACATCCCTGGCTTCCTTCAGTATCCCTTCCCGTTCTTCCCTTGCTTTTTTAAGAATAGCCTCATTATCGCTCTGAAGCTTTGCCATCTCTTTACGTGCCTTTTCTGCAGATGCAAGTGACCCCTTGATCATTTCATCCCGGGCTTTCACTGCATTCAGTATCGGTTTCCAGGCAAACTTTTTAAGGATGAGGAAAAAGAGAAGGAAAATGATTGTTGTCCAGAATACCAGTCCTATTGCAGGTGATACCAGACTGTTCATTAATAAGACCATATCGTTAAATTTAATATTCTGTTAAAAGAGGCGCTGCAACCAACCGTTGCAGTGCCTCCGTTTCTTTACTTGGCAATCAGAGCAACCACGATTGCAAAAAGAGCAGCTCCTTCAATAAGGGCTGCAGCAACGATCATGTTCAACTGTATCTTCGAACTGGCTTCAGGCTGACGGGCTATTGCGTCCATTGCCGATCCACCGATTCTTCCGATACCAAGGCCTGCCCCTATTACCGCAAGACCTGCTCCAACTGCTGCCATTGTACCTGTCATAATAACTGGTTTTAATTAAATAATAATAACTAATGATGTTCTTCCTTCATTGCCATGCTTATGAAAAGAGCTGACAATAATGTAAAAACATATGCCTGAAGGAATGCCACAAGAAGCTCGAGGCAATCCATGAAAATAACGAATGCTATTGAAACCGGAGCCACCATCAGCGATTTGAAAATAAAGATAAGACAGACGAGGCTCAACACAATTATATGCCCTGCAGTGATGTTTGCAAAGAGACGGATCATCAGGGCAAAAGGCTTTGAGAATATCCCAATGATCTCGACAGGTATCATAACAGGAAGCAGCCAGAATGGCACGCCGGGTGTTGCAAATATATGCTTCCAGTAGCTCTTGCTACCGCTGAACTGAGTAATAAAAAATGTGCAAAGTGCCAGAACCAGAGTAACGGCAATATTCCCGGTGACATTAGCGCCAAACGGAGGAGGGAAAGGGATAAGCCCTATCAGGTTGTTGAACAGTATAAAAAAGAAAACCGTAAGTAAATATGGCATATATTTTTCATACTTGTGTTCCCCGATATTTGCAATCGCGATATCATCGCGGACAAACAGAATAACTGGTTCGAGGAAGCTCTGGATACCCTTTGGATGGCTTATTCCGGTTTTCCTATATGAACGCGATAATGACAAAAACAGCCAGAGCGCAAGCAACACTGAAAATAATAATCCGACTACAGCCTTGGTGATTGAAAAGTCAAGTGGTAATTTTTCATCATTTACCGTTCCGTCTTCCTTAACATTTACGATCTTTCCTTCAAGATCCCCTTCTTCTTCAAGCTTGTACCCTTTATATTGCTGGCCATGTGCAAGTTTCCTTGAGGAAAATATATCAAGGCCTTTCTCTTTTGAAATAAGGATAACCGGCAGGTAAATAGCTACGCTTTCGCCATTCTTCTTTGTCAGAATATGCCATTCATGTGAATCGGCTATATGCTCAAGAATAAATGTACCAGCATCAAATTCTTCCTCTGCTGCGGCTGTTCCATGCTCCTCCTGGGCTGACAGGGGGAATGAGAACATCAAAAGAAGCAGAGAGAACAAAAGACTTTTGACAAATTGCATTTTAAAGTTGGTAAAGTTTTATAAAGGTTTAATTTTCAGTGTGTTCAACATAGAAATAATTGAATACAGAGAGAACGCTAAATATAGTACAAAAAATGACAAAAGCGAGGAGGTAAAAGTTTTTTTAGCAACAAAAAACCATATAAGCGCAAGTACCATTTCCATAAGCATTTTAATGGAAACCGCAACCATAAGATGCATTGTCTGGCTGGCTGGCTCCTTATTCAACCCCC
>CAZCQC010000359.1:0-4282 GCA_964500155.1 uncultured Rikenellaceae bacterium
CCGATTAACTTATAAAAATACAAATATTTTTATAATTTTGGGCACCTGATCAAAATATCATGATTTTCATGAAATCCAGCCATAATTTCTTACATTCCTGCCTAATCTTTGAATCAAATCCGAGCGTAATTCCAAATCTGCTATAAATGACATTTTTGTATATTATTATCGGGTTGGTTCTTATATTTGATTTTATAAACGGATTTCACGATTCGGCCAATTCAATTGCTACTGTAGTTTCTACAAAAGTCCTTTCGCCTATTGCTGCAGTAGGATTAGCCGCTTCGTTTAATTTTATTGCGTTTCTGATATTTCCACTTTCAGTTGCAAAAACAATTGGCAAAGGAGTTATTGATGCTGATGTAGTCACTTTGAATCTAATTGCTGCTGCAGTAACTGCCGCAATAGTCTGGAATCTTATAACCTGGTGGTGGGGACTACCTTCAAGTTCATCCCATACGCTCGTCGGAGGGTTGGTAGGAGCCGCAATTGCCGGAAGCGGATTTGGATCTGTTCTCTATTCAGGGGTTTTAAAGATAGGAGTATTTATTATTGTTGCCCCGCTTCTGGGAATGGTAATGTCTTACATCATCTCGGTAATTGTCCTTCACATTGTGAAAAACCATTCGCCTTTTGGTATTGACAATCATTTCCGGAGATTACAATTATTATCTGCTTCCGCTTTCAGTCTGGGGCACGGAGGCAATGATGCCCAAAAATCAATGGGGATTATCTGGGTGGCACTGTTTGCCGTTGGCAAGGTTCCAAAGGATTCTGATCCTGCTTTATGGATTGTGTTGTCTTGTCACGCTGCCATTGCATTGGGTACTCTTTTCGGAGGATGGCGAATTGTCAAAACCATGGGGCAGAAGATTACAAAGCTGAAGCCATTTGAAGGATTTTGTGCCGAGACTTCCGGGGCCCTGACACTGTTTATGGCAACATCGCTTGGGATTCCTGTCAGCACAACTCACACAATAACAGGAGCTATAATTGGTGTTGGTGCCACAAAAAGAGCTTCAGCGGTAAAATGGGGCGTTACCACAAAAATATTCTGGGCCTGGATACTGACGATTCCTATATCTGCCTGCATCGGAGCGTTAATGTATTTTGCCTTTCAGGCTATTTTCTGATTTTTATTTTGTTTTTCTGATATTCAAGGAACTCATTGATTGTAAGATGTGGATTTTGTAACAAAAATGTAACAAAATCTTCACATGAAATGATCTGATTCTTGTCTAAAGTGAGGTAACTTTCGTGTAAACTGAATTGAACAAAGAGTTTATCAGATTGTTTTAACTATTTCGAATTAAAAAATCTAATATAATGACCAGGGAAAGTTTACGGAATGTTTTTACACCGAAATATTATTCATTGTTCCCGTTTTTTGACAGAACCGGAAAAAATCTTATTGAAGCTGCCGAACAGCTTAAGCTTCTTATGAGAACAAACGATCCTGTAATGCAGGAAGAGATAGCCAGGAATATCAGTGGTCTTGAGAAAAACAGTGATATAATATTAAAAGATACCAGTGCCCGCCTCAACAGATTATTTATTCTGCCCTTTGACAGGGAAGACATAAGTAAGCTTGTTAACAAAATAGACGATGTACTGGAAAACATAAACAGTATGGCCAGAATGGTGAAACTCTATAAGATTTCTGAAATATATCCGATTTACAATGAAATGGCGGAGATTGTTTATCTTGCTTCAAAAGAGATCAGTAGCTGTCTGGAGTATTTGAGGGACATCAATAGTCATAAAGTCCTGATAAACAAAACCTGCGGAAATGTAAGAGATTTTGTAAAAAAGGCAGATGAGATTTTTTACACTGGTATTATAAATCTTTTTATTAAGAAGGAAGATGCTGTCAGTATGACAAAAAAGAAGGATATCCTGGATACATTTATGAAATGTATGCAGGAAATTAATAGTGTTGCAGAAATAATGAGGACTATCCAGTTAAAGGTTGCATGAAATGATGATTTCCTTATGCGGAATGAGAAATTATTATTTTGGAAGTGAAAAAAGAAATTCTGTTCCTCCACCGGTCCTGTTACGGACAGAGATCTCTCCTTTATGAAGCAGTATAGCATTTTTTACAATTGCGAGACCAAGACCTGTCCCCCCGCTTTTCCTCGAACGACCAGAATCAATCCGGTAGAAACGCTCAAAAACCCGATTGATATGTTCATTTGGGATTCCTACTCCATCATCGGAGAATGAAAAATGGTAGAATTTTTTGTCTTCATTATAGATAAGTATCCTGATAGTAGTCCCTTCTCCTGCATAGTTGATTGCATTTTCCATAAGGTTCTGAAAGATTGAGAGAATAAGTGATTTGTTACCTTTAACCGTCAGATCACTCTCAATATTTATTTCAACTTTCATTTTTCTCGCCTCGATAGCCGACATGAAATTATCACGGACTTCCCTGATTATTTTCTTTATCCTGACCTTCTCTGGATGGAAGGATGATCCCGCCTCTTCAATTTTATTCAACACTGAAATGTCATTTATAAGTCCGGTAAGCCTGTCGGTCTGTGCGAGAGCTTTATCAAGGAAGTACTGCTGCTTTTTTGGCTCTATTGCAGTATCATTTATCAGAGTCTCAATATAGCCTTTTATTGAAGCCACAGGTGTTTTCAGCTCATGAGCTATATTCGAAGTCATCTGCTGTTTGATCAGCTTGTTCTTGCCGATTTTTGTAATATCATTCAGAATTACTTCAAAACTTTTGTCATGGAAGATCACACACTGAATACTGAAATACCTGCCATCCTTGACAACCTGATATTCCATTTTAGGCGGATCGGAGGAATTGATTTCAATACCGGAATATTTGCTGATAAATTCATTAATGGCTGAGAATTCCGGGAATTCAAAATAATGTGAAGTGAATATTTTAAGATCGCCCGAAATCAGGTTCATTTGCTTAATAAAATGATCATTGCTAAAAATAATCTCCCTTTCATTTGAAAAGAATGCAACTCCTTCATTCAGGGCATTGAGGTGATTAAAAAGTTTCTCTTTCTCAATAGCAAGATCATTTTTGGCAGATAACAGATTATTGTAAATTCCAAGTATTTCAGAACCGATAACCCCAAGCTCATTTTTCGGAAAATCCGATTTAAATGGTCTGTCATTTTTCAGGCTTACGATAAAATCCTGCAATCGTGTGACCGATTCGCCGAACCTTTTTGTAACGAGGAGAATAACCCCTCCGATAACAATAAAACAACCCAGGATGATAAAGAGAAAACTAAGGTTTGCCTTCAAAAAAGCAGCAATACTGACATCATAGATCAAGGCAGCCCTGATAAAATACTTACTATAAAATTTTGAATAATAATAGAATGACTGGCCGGTGGTTCCTGATCGTCTTATCGCTGTTCCAAAATCCGAAGCAGACGACTCAATAATCTCAGGTCTCGATTTGTGATTTTCCATTGTTCCGTAGTCGTGAACAAAACTGTCATAAAGAACCTTTCCTGATGTGTCAATTATCGATATCCGCAAGTTGGGGTGGGGAAGGAGCAGATTCAATGAATCAATTTTTTGGTATTCGCCGGAAATGTATATTGAATTAAGATTTACATAATTATCTACTATCCGTGTAATATTATATAATTCATCATTCAGTGTTGATATCCGGTACTGTTTTTCCCTTTGGAAGAGGTATGCAATAATCAGAATGGCAACTATCGAAAAGATAGCCGAATAGAAAAAAAGCAGATTGTTCCTGAATTTGTTTTTTGAATTTAACATACCGGGATGTGATCAGAATTCAAAAAAATACCCATAACCGGTCTTGTTTTTAAGATTCTGGCCGTAGATTCCCAGTTTGGTCCTTAATCTGGTAATATTGACATCCACAGTTCTCTCTGTTACTATCACGTCATTTCCCCAGACAGTAGTCAGGACCTCATCTCTTGAAAAAACCTTTCCCTGGTTATCAAGAAGCAGTTTGAGTATTTCAAATTCCTTTTTCGTAAGTTCAATTTTTTCATCGTTGATTATCAGTCTTTTCCTGATAGTATCCATCTCTATATCCTTAAATTTGATCGTTGCCGGCGGTTTTATCTTATCTGCCCGGGAACGTTTAAGAACCGCTTTTACCCGTGCTGTTAACTGGTTAACGGAGAATGGTTTGGGAATATAATCATCAGCACCCAGACTGAATCCTGTAAGCACGTCATTTTCAGTATCTTTTGCAGTCAGGAAGATTATAGGTACATTAATATTCATTTCTTTTCTTATCTTATCTGCAAGCTTAAATCCT
>CAZCQC010000360.1:0-3298 GCA_964500155.1 uncultured Rikenellaceae bacterium
TGTCTTAAATACAAAGAAATAGCTGATATACTTAATATCTCTGAAAGCAATGTGAAAATAAGGCTGTTCAGGACATTGAGAAAACTTAAGGATATTTATATAAAACTTGATAATACGAATTATGAAAAGGCGCGTTCCTGAGGAGAAGTTATTAGAACTGCTTCATGGTAAATTATCACCGGAAGAGGAAGAAGAGATTATAGCCGGTCTGGAAAAATCGGGAATTACAAGGGAAGAGATCGAATCCATGCGTTCAGTCAGTCAAATTATCGATAATGCACCTGTGCCTGAACCGTCGGAACGGATGGATAAAAGATTCTATACAATGCTTGAGGATGAGCAGAAGAGAGCTCTGCCGGGCGAACCGGAAGCTCCAATGAAAAGATCATCTTTTGCTTCTGTAATAACTCCCGGTCTGAGGATAGCTGCAGGGATAGCACTTTTTCTTCTTGGCTAGTTCGCTTCAGGCTGGTCAGGTTCGTTAAGCCCGGCTGGAAACAAACAACTGACAAATCTTGCAGGTGAAGTAAAACAGCTTAAGGAGACCCTTATACTGACAATGATGCAACAGAGTTCTCCGGTGGAAAGGATCAAGGCAGTCAATATGGTCGGTGATTTTGATAAAGCAGATAATCAAATAATTGAAAGCCTGATAGGAGTGCTCAATAATGACAGCAACAGTAATGTGAGATTGCTTGCGCTGGATGCCCTGATCCGATACTCATCTGTTCCTGAGGTCCGGGAGGGCCTGATCGCATCTATTGGCAATCAGACATCACCTCTGGTACAGCTTCGTCTTGCAGAGATCATGCTTGCACTTAATGAAAAACGTGCTGTTCCCGAGTTTCAGAAAGTACTTCAGAATGCAAGCCTGAATTACAGTGTCAGAGATAAGCTGAATGAAGCAGTTGTCGTTTTGTTATAAGGAATAGTGTTATGATAAGGAAGCTTTTAATAATTGCATCAATACTGGTTTTTATCCCGTCAGAAACCTTCAGCCAGAGTGAGCAGCTTGTTATAAATATAACACAGACATCACTTCCCGGTCAGCTGACTTTTGAGAATCCCAAAGGTTCAATCAGGGTTACAGGATATGATGGTGAAGTTATTCTTGTTACCAGCACGTTAAGGTTCAGGGAGGCAGAAAAGATTGTAAATAATGGCATGAAACGGATCGATCAGAACGCTCTCGATATGTCCGCAGAAGTAAATGGCAATAACGTTTCCCTCCTGTGCAGGACAATCGGCAAAACTGTTGATTTCGATATAAAAGTTCCCCGGAATTTTTCCCTGAAACTTAAATCGCTTGATAACGGGATTGTGGAAATAGTTAACATAAACGGAGAAATTGAGGTAGAAAATACCAATGGCGATATCTCGCTTGAAAATATTTCAGGATCCGCAGTGTTAAGTTCTGTTTATGGGAAAATTTCAGCTGTTTTCAGGGAAGTAAATCCAAACTCACCCATGATGTTCACCTCTTTTGAAGGAGATATTACAATTACATTCCCTGAAACAATAAATGCCAGGTTAAAGATGAAAAGCGAAAAGGGAGAGATATTATCGGATTTTGATATAAAACCTGTTAAAAGACAATCTGTTGTGACCAGAGTTGAAAATACCCGGATCTATTCCCTCGAAGACTGGGTAGTTGGTTCGATCAATACTGAGGGTCCTGAATATATAATCAGGAACTACAATGGAGACATATACCTCAGAAAAAAATAGAACTTTTGTAACCTTTTGCATTATGGCAGGTTTTTATAAAAAAGTCTAATAAATTAAAATTCAATGCCATGAAAAGGAACCTATCAATTCTGTTAATTGCAGCCGGAATACTTCTGCTCTCTTCAGCTTACTTATCCGGACAAACCGGTGCAGGAAAACTTCAGGGTACATGGAAGATGAAATCGCATGACAAAGATGTACAGATTGAATTTTCATCTTTCGAAAAAAGCAATGAAAGAGGAACAAATTCGATGACCTTTGACAAATCCCTTTTATCGGGTTTCACCTCTGATAAGAATGGTGGCTCTTCTTTAAAAAAGCCGGGGGGTGAAATAAAATTTACAGGTGATCTTACGGCAGAAAACGGTGAGGGCACATTTGTCTTTACACCGGATGACACTTACGTAAAATCTTTAGCTGATGCAGGTTTCAAAGATCTTACACCTAATGTTTTATTACTTTTTACACTTAAAAATACCACAATAAATTATATTGAAAATATAGAGAAACTGGGATACAATGATATGTCAAAAGAGAATCTGACTGCACTTGTTGCTCTTGATGTTTCAGTCGATTATATTAAAGATATACAAGACGATGGCTTTAAAGACATTGCATTGGGCAAGCTGATCGGCTTTAAGGCACTGAAGATCGATCCGGTCTATATCGCAAGGATGAAGAAACTTGCGGGTAGTGATCTTTCTTCTGAAGATATTATGTCGTTTGCAGCATTGAAAGTCGATGAAAAATATGCTGAAGAAATGTACAAAACAGGCTATAAATTAACCGGCAACGAGCTCATTCAGTTCAAAGCTCTTGGAATTACCCCTGAATATGTGAAAGAGATGATGTCGACAGGATTAGAAGAAATCACGATGCAGGAGATCGTTCAGCTGAAGGCACAGGATATAAAGCCGGAATATATTAAAGAAGTTAAGGGAATGGGGTTCAAGGAAAAAATATCAGTTCCAATGATAGTAAAGCTTAAGATATTCAAGGTAAACAAGGAATATATTGATCAGATGAAGTCAGCCGGATATCCCGGTTTATCAATTGATCAGCTGACTGAATTTAAAATTTTCAAGATCGACAGAGCTTTCATTGACAAGGCAACGCAATTTGTGGGATCAAAGCCTTCGCCTGAAAAGCTCATTCAGTTAAAAGTGGCAGAAGGAAATAACCACGAGAACTCCAATTGATTTTCCGATTCTAAGTAACCTTTACGCGGTTATGCGGTTATGTCGAAGTGAAACGGAGACCCCGACCGTAGCGTCGGTGCGGTTATGACTAGACAATCGAATCAAAACTTCCACTCGGGTTCATCCGGAAGTTCCTCTCCGGCGGGAATTACTTCGTTCACGACAGAAGTTATTTTCCAGAGGCCATCCTTTTTAGCCAGCAGCCAGAGGTCGACACCGCGGGTGGGTGGGCGCTGGCTTCCGGTGATCTCTGCCGAGTATACAGTGGCAATATAAGCGATATCCTTATATACCATCGACTTCAACCTGAGTATCTTCTCCCCGAAGCCATTGGTTTTCACCTCCGGGTACTGGTAGAAATCCTTAAAATC
>CAZCQC010000361.1:0-10139 GCA_964500155.1 uncultured Rikenellaceae bacterium
TTCCGTATATAGTACTCAGTTTGGTAATACCAAACTGAAGGTCAATATATAACCACTGCAGAATCTGAAGAATCGTGCCGGCAATAATTCCTGACACCAGGGCAGGAACAAACCTGACCCTTGTATTTGGCATAATAATATATAAAATTGTGAGGACTATCCATGTAAGTAAATAGGGGGCCAGTTTGAAAAGGAAGCCGACTATTGGTTTGAAAAATTCTAGTATGGATGATTTGGCAATAAAATCTACCAGTTCCTTGTTCACAAAAACAGTCAGACTGCTTGAGAGAATAAGAAAGACCGGTGCAACAAGCATTATTGCCAGATAATCGGTGAACTTACGTAACCAGGGTCTGGAAGAGTTAATCTGCCAGATATGATTAAATGAACTCTCTATCTGATCGAGCAGGGACATTACCGACCATATCAGTATTATAATACCGATACCTGCAATATATCCTCCGCTGGTCGCCTGGATCGCACTGTTGGCCTGATTCAGTATCCAGTTAAGGACCTCAGGCTGTGTCTGAAATTCTTTAACAAGCAGTTCCTGTAGTTTCTGATCAAGGGCAAATCCCTTTGCTATTCCGAATGCAATCGCAGCAAAAGGTACTATCGAAAGCATTGTATACAATGTGAGTGCAGATGCCCTGAGCTGGACCCTGTCGTTCATGAAACCCCTTGCCGCAAGTACAATGATCCTCATCTGCCGTATCACAAATGACTTTCCTCTTGAAATATCGGAAATTGATGTGTGCCAGATAACATCATTAATCTGCTTGATCTTCTTAAGTGACCAGGAAAGTGGATCTGCCATTCTAGTTGTTTAACACTCTAACGCCCAAAGATACAAAATAGTACATATGAAAATAATTACTACTTTTCAGATCAAATTATCTGTCATGGATATTGAGATAACCGAATTTGTTGAAGGTGCCAGGCGTTCGAAAGGATTGACCGTGATAATTGATGTTTTCAGAGCATTCTCGGTTGAATGCTATGCTATGGACTCAGGTGCTGCAAAGATTATAGCAGTCGGAGAGGTTGCTGAAGCATTTAAATTGAAAAAAAGGTATTCCAAAGCTGTACTTGTCGGGGAGAGGGACGAAAAGAAGATCAAAGGATTTGATTTCGGAAACAGTCCTACTGAGATTATAAAAGCTGATCTTTCCGGAAAAACTGTGATCCATACAACAACAGCCGGTACAAATGGCATTGTTAATGCATCGAAGGCAGATATAATAATAACGGGAAGTTTTGTAAACGCTTCAGCAGTTGCAAGATATATCAGGGCTGTTTCGCCATTGCATGTGTCACTTGTAGCTATGGGTTACAGGGCTAAAGAATCGGCAGAAGAAGATATGTTATGTGCTGAATACATTGAGGCACTAATTAAGTCCAGAGATTTGGATTTTGAGCAGAAGATTGCAAATTTGAGGATTTCTTCAGGGAAAAGATTCTTTATGCCCGGAAATATTGACTTCTCCCCTCCTACTGATTTCTTTCTTTGCACGATGATAAACCGGTTCAACTTCGTTCTGAAGGCACAAAAAAGGTTTGACGGGAATTTTGATATGGAAAAGATAGAAATTTAAATAATATCAGGTGGTATGTTAAATATCGGCAATAACTTCCGCCTCCTGTGAATTTCCCTGAAAGTACAGAACATACTGATCTTATAAAGCTTGAACAGGAGAAGCGATGCATTTGAAGAATCAAGACGGATCTCCATCCTTTCCCTGTATCTTATGAAGACTCCAGCAATAATCCTAGTCAGATTAAGGGTCTTCAGTAACCAGAAAAGCCTGAGAAGGCTTACAGTCATAGAAAAAGTCTTTTTATCTGTGACATTATCATAGAGCTTGCTCAGATTTTCTATACTGTCCTTCGTTTTAGCAAGAAATTCCTTGTTTGATTCAAGGCCTTCATGCAACAACCCGTTATCTATATGAAATATCGGTATGCCTGCTTTCTTAAGCTGGTAGCTGAAAAGAGTATCCTCGTGTCCGTATTGTTTAAGCTCCTCGTAGAACCTGAATTTTGAGAAAATCGACTTTTCAATTAGGACATTGAATGTCGAAAACCTTGAATAAGGATGCTTATTTCTTTCGGCAGCTTTTTTCTGTTCTTTTTTTCTTCCGTATTTCCATCTGAGGAATTTGTCAGGATCACCCGGAGGGCTGTCCTGATATAATATTCCCCCGCTTATTACCCTTGCATAATCCAGGTATTCGAGCCATTTATTCAAATAATTTTCTGCGGTTCCCCTGATCATCGTGTCTGCATCCATGAACAGGAGATAATCGCCACTGGCTTCAAGGATCAGACGGTTTCTTATTGAGGCTCTTCCAATGTTCTTTTCGGATGAAACAATTCTGACATGGTCACCGGCCAGAGCCTGGTATTTCTTTTTATATTCTTCCGACGAGCCATCATCGCCAATTATTATTTCGTGGAATTCATGAACCTGTTCCATCCCATCTCTCATACAGTGAACGAGTGCAACAATATCAAAATCATTCACCGGAATAAGGATTGAAATCTTCATTTTGATGAAACTCCAGGTTTGTCAGATCAAAAATACAACATATTTCCAATATTCCTAAAGCCGGGCTTTGGCAAAGAAATTGCAATAACTATTTTTGTTATCCGTTATTCTATTCCATTTTAAGATAAATGAGAAATACAATTTTTTGCCTTATTATGTTATCCACCACATTTTGCTCCTCAGGGCAGATGAAGAAAGGATATGAGATCGGGGTAAACATTTCAGGTTTGCAGGACTCAACAATTTTTCTTGCTTACCATATGGGAGACAAGCAATATATTAAGGACACAATTACGCTAGACAAAAAGGGCAGTGCAGTGTTTATCGGTCAGGAAACCCTTCCCCAGGGTATCTATATGATAGTCCTGCCGGGGAAGCAGTATTTTGAGGTACTGATGTCAGCTGATCAATATTTTTCTATCAATTGTTCCTACACTGACTATTTCAATACCCTTAAATTTCAGGGATCAGATGAAAACAGTTCTTTCATTGTTTACCAGAAGCAATGGGTCGGGATGCAGAAGAAGGCTGCTGCAATAGTAAAGCGGCTTCAGAATAACAGGCAAAATACTGATTCACTTGGAATTCTTTCGGAGATGCAGAAAAAACAGGAAGATTCGATGAAATCATATCTGCACGGTGTGATAAAAGAAAACAATGGAAACCTTCTTGCTCTACTTGTAAAGGCTATGTTACCGGTCGAAATACCGCCGGTTATCGTGCCTCAGGGCACCAAAAATCCTGATTCTACAAAATGGGTTCTGAACTATCTTTATAACAAGGATCATTTCTTTGACAATATTGACATCAATGACGATAGGCTGCTTCGGACACCTATTTTGCAGGCAAGGCTGAATACCTTTTTTTCAAATGTATTGATCCAATCACCCGATTCAATAAGTAAAGAGATTGACAGGATGATCGGGAAGGTAAAAGACAATTACAAGGTCTTTCAGTTTATTTCTGTATATCTGTTCAACCATTTCAGGGAGAGCGAAATCATGGGGCACGATGCCATAGTGGTCAAACTTGCAGATGAGATTTATCTTACAGGCAAAGCTGACTGGGTATCAAAGGATTTCAAGGATGATCTCAGGAAACAGGTCGACCGGATCAGGCCCAATCTGATTGGAGTAAAGGCCCAGGACCTCGTTATGGATTCTTACAAGGGAGTATTTGTTTCCCTGTATGATATAGAGAAGGATTTTACCATCCTCTATTTCTGGGAACCCGATTGCGGACATTGCGCCGAAGCCACTCCGAAACTAAAAGCTTTATATGATAAGATAAGGAATCAGGGAGTTGAAGTATTTTCAGTTTGCACTACAGGTGAAAAAGCAAAATGGGAAAAATATATTGAAGAGCACAAGCTCGACTGGATAAACGGATGGGACCCTGAAAGGAGGACCAATTTCGGATACTATTACAATGTTGAATCTACACCGATGATATATATCCTGGACAGAGACAAAAAAATAATTGCCAAAAAGCTTAGTGCTGATGATATAGGTTCATTTATTGACAATTACAGGAAGTACTTTAAGAAGTAAGATTCTTATTCCTTAACCAGATGACAAGTCTGTAGATTGAATCAAATTCTCCCTGCAAGCCTTTTGTCCTGCATTTCCAGGTTGAATTCGACAAGGAAGGTACTTCCACCTCCACTTCAGATCCTGAATCAACAATCCCATATCCGGCCCTCATAAGAGCTTTTTCGGTCCAACGTTTCTTAATGCCATCTCCCTTTACAATTATCCTTCCCTTCTCTTCATTCCTGATCTTAAAACTCCCGTCATTTGAATTAAATTCTACTTTGTTGCTATCGAAAAGTGTTTCAAATGATCCTTCAAGCATAAGATCTTCGGGAGCTCCCTCGGTCAGACCCTGTTCCTTCAGAAGCCATATCTTGTCAGACTGGCTTACTGCTGTTGCAAGGTCATGAGTTGAAAAAATGACAGTTTTATCCCGGTTTCTCGTTAACTCATTCATCAGATGAATTATTTCATACTTGCTGCTGATATCCAGAAAGGCAGTCGGTTCATCCATAATCATTATTCCGGCATCCTGTGCCAAAACCATGGCTATCATTGCCCGTTGACGCTCCCCGTCGGAAAGTTCTGTAACAGGCCTGTTGCTGAACTCCGTCATTCCGGTTTTGGCTATTGCTTCCAAAATCATATTATGATCTGCTGTATCTATCCTGCCCAGCCAGTTTGTATGAGGAAACCTGCCGAGAGAAACCAGGTCGTAGACTTTCATATTGCTGACTTTGATGATCTCAGTCGAAATATATCCGATTTTTGCTGAAAGCTTTAATCTTGAAAAATCAACAATATTTTTGCCGTCTATCTTAAGATTTCCAGTAATAAGATCCTGCAAGCCGGCAAATGTCCTGAGGAGGGTGCTTTTACCAATTCCGTTCTTACCTATTACCGCTATAAGTTCACCTTTGGCTGCCGAACCATTTAAGGGAGGAAGCAGGACATGACGGGACTTCCCAGATGTAAATCCGATTTCAAGGTCTCTGAAGGATAAGATATTTTTTATACTCTCTTCCATTAGAAGATCTCCCGGTATTTTTGATCACGAAGGATGACCCATACGACAACCGGTATCCCGATTAAAGCTGTTACCGAGTTGATAGGCAAGACATTGTCGGAACCTGGCATTTGTGATATTATATCACTGGCCAGCATTATAATTGATCCAGCAAGGATTGTTCCGGGTATCAGTATTTTATGATCAGATGTTCTGAAGATTATCCTGGCAAGATGGGGAACAGCAATTCCAATAAATCCTATCGGTCCGCAAAATGCAGTAATTGTTCCTGCAAGTATACTTGTTCCTGCAATTATTACAAACCTTGACTTTCTTACATCAAGACCAATACTTCTGGCATAATCTTCCCCCAGAAGAAGGGCATTAAGCATCTTTACCGAGATCAGACTCAGGACTGATCCTGCGAGTACTGACAACAGCATAACATTGAGCTGGGATGATGTCAGATTTCCCAGGCTTCCCATTGTCCAGATTACATAGGCTTTCAGCATTGTTTCATTACTGAAATACTGCATTATACTTACTATTGCGGATATCGCGCTTGAAAGCATAATTCCAAGGATAAGTACTGTCATTATGTTCTTCACCCTTGAGGATATCATCATAATAAGGAGCATGACCAATCCGGCCCCGGTCCATGATGCAGCTGCTATTGCCCAATTGCCTAGTCCTCTGATGCTTTCGGGAGAAAGATCAGCCGAGAATCCCAGTATTACAAATGCCACTCCAAGGCTTGCTCCCGAACTCAGACCTAAAACATAAGGTCCGGCCATCGGATTCCTGAAAAGAGTTTGCATCTGCAGACCGCTGATTGACAGAGCAATGCCAACCAGAAGCGCAGTTATAGCCTTTGGCAGCCTGAATTGTGTCAGAATAGTCCTTGTAGTGTCATCGGTGTTATTGAATATTGCTCTGAATATTTCACCAGGTCTTATGCTCACAGATCCTAAAAAAAGATCAAGAATGAAGAACAGGATCAGCATAATGGCCAATCCCCCAAATATTATCCCGGATCTGTCAGGTGATGTAAAAGCAGAAGGTTCTATATGTTTCTTCCCGGTCATCAGTGCTGATCCCAATTTAACTTTTTATAATAATACAACTCAGCTGAAGGGAGTAATCCGGGATGTAAGATAGATGCAATATCCTTTAGAATAATCTGAGGATTAAGGCAGCCACCCTCCCAGTAGTCATTTCCCCCGCCTGCATTTGTTCTTTTATTGTTGTTGAAAACATTGCCGCTTTTAAAACTCCGGAGACGTGCAAGCCTTTTGTCGATTGACACAATCTCTTCAAGCGAATTTGCACTTCCTGCATTCAACCAGTAATCGGCAGCAAGTGCCTTGAGGAAGACATTTTCCAATCCGGTAGGCATTGAGACGGACGATTCGGTATTCTGCCACAGATACTCGCCTCCGGCATCAGCGATAAGGGTGGAAATATACGAGTTGCCAGGTGAGATATACCATGTATCCTTAAAAGGTAGTCCAAGCATAACTGAAGGTCGCCCCGTAATATTTGCACTGATAAATGATTTTAGCTTGTTGTACTCGTTCTCAATTATTCCGAATATTGAATCAGCCATAGCCTCCCTGGAATAAAGTGCTCCCATAAACTTTATCCATTCAGCTTTGCCCAGGGGATCGGTTTCAAGATAATCAGCATTATACACAACCTTTACCCCCATTTCTTTCAGCTTGGCTATGTAACCTGCCGATTCACTCCCAATGCCATAAACCATTACAAGATCAGGATCAAGCTTAAGGATCATCTCCTTATTAAGGTTATCATCATAACCTATTTCCCGTATGTCGCCCTTATCGACATTCCGAATGAGGTCAATGGCATATATGAACCTTGTTCCAGAAAAGCCCACTACCGATCTCTCTTCATCCAGGGCTGATATCATTGAGAGATGAGTTGTTGACATGCAGACGATCTTTTTTACCGGAACCAGTATTACATCTGAAGTGTCGATAAAGGATGGAATAATTCCACCTTCAGGAATCAGGTATATTTTCTGTGCAATATTCCTGGCACCCTGCCAGGGATTAAGGACAGAGACCTGCGAATACCCGTCCATCTTTTCGATTATTAGTCTCTTCGCATACGATATAATGGGCCTTTCAGCTGTTTTTGGATCATCGGTATTTTTTGTCGTTTTACCTGTACATGAAACCAGCAGAATTGAAAGAAAAACCAGCAATAATACCAGTTTCTGACGTAAATAGAATCCCCGGTAAATTGGAAAGATCATTCAGATGTAGTATCAGGTTTTACTTTAAAGCAAATAGTTCCCGGGATGATATCGGTTTCCATTTCAGAAATCAGTGCTCCTCCATTGCTGTATCTAAGAATCTTTCCTTTCTTCACATAATCCACTACATCTGTGACGAAAAGCTCATCATTTCGCGGATTTATTCCCAGCTTGTAAAAAATCCGGTCAAGTTCCGGTATAAAAGCCTGAGAGGGCAGGCTTTGTGCTTCAATTGTCATTTTTCTGATCCCGTTTAAGAGAAAATATAAATTCGCCCCTTTTCCATCAATCTGCAGGCATGTTGGTGAATCATTGATAGAAGGAAAAGTAAATCTCTTTTCTATTTTATTAGTCCTGGTGTCTATTCCAATAAGTTCAGCATAATTTTCTCTTTTCCATCCCCCATTGCACAGAACCCATAATGTTTCATTCTTATCGACGACCATGCTTTCGGGCTCAGACCCGACAACTATCGAGTCGGTTACCTGGTCGGTTCCAGTATTTATGACCATAACCTGATTGCCTCCAGCCCAGTTTGCAACATAAGCTGTGGAATAAACTGTAACAATCGATTCAGAGGTTTTCTTAATGTTAATATAGCCTGATACCGAATTGTCTAACAGATCAATAATTGCAAGGGAATCAGAATATAGACTGGTGACATATCCCTTACTGTCGGTAATAAATGAAATATATCTTGGTGAACTAATTTTATTTATTGTGGCAACAGATTTCAGATAGTTTCTGTCGGTCACCTCTATCTTATCCGAATTATTTACCAACAGATAAGCATTACTTCCATGGAAGCCCATCGAATATGGAATATCTCCAAGCGGTCTCTGATTGATATTCAGGAAAACGTGATTGTAAACCTTCAGGGAGTCATAGGAAAAGAATGAAAGTGAACCGTTACCCGACCTGAAATTACCTTCGTTAAGAATGAAGACTCCATCACCTGTAAGGTATGTTTTACCCGAATCAATAATTACAGGATTGATCTCTTTCTCGCATGAGCATGAAAGCGATAAGATTATTAAAATAAATATTTTACGCATCTGTTATTTCTTGAATTGAAAGACTAATGAAAGTATAATACTACGTCCCGGCATCGGATAGTATGCAATATTCTGATAACTGGCATTAAAGAGATTTTCAATTATGATTCCCAGATCGAAGGATATGGTCCCTGCATTTATTTTTGTTCCAAGGGTCAGGTCGCTTACTGAATATTGCGGAAGATATTGGGAATTATCAGGAGTAAGGAACCTTTTACCGGTATAGGTGGAATTAAATATTGAATAATAATGACGCCAGTATAATCTTAACAGAGCATTAATCTGATTTTCAGGTATATAAATCAACTGATTTCCGGATAAAACATGATTATCCATACTTCCTCCGGCAATGCCAGCTTTCGTAAAGGCATATCCTGCAGTTAGCCTGGCATTGAATCCATGAGCTTTGTAATTTACATCAACGGCTGATTCCATCCCGGTAGTAACAATATTGCCCATATTTGATGCTTCCCAATAATAAGATTTGCCGGGACGCCATTGTATCATATTCCTTATGTGATTTCTGAAAAATGAAAACTCATTTTTTATCTGCAGGGAGCCAGATAAGATGTTTGTCATTTCCCAGGAAATTTCAGAAATGTATCCTGTTTCATTATCAAGATCAGGATTTCCTCCCGGAGACCAGAACATATCATTAAGAGTTGGAATCTTCGAATTTTTTGAAAGACTGGCTTTGATAAAATAATACTTATCCCGAAGGGGTTTTAATTCGGTACTTAATGAAAAATCGGGAGAAAGAAACTTTCCGTCCCTGATTATTTCACGGAAAAGAATCCTGGTTGTCATCCACTTCAAAGGATCTGCCTCAGCAATAATATCGGCTGATAGCAGATTCCTTTTTTTTCTGTTCTCGTAATTATTCGTACTTACCAGATCCAGTTCATCATCAAGTGCAAATTCAAGTTTCAACATTTTATTGATCCTGCGTTCTATGCTGCTCTTAATGATAATTCTTCTTGAAAGGTTTCTGGAGTCAATAGAAGCAAGTTCATTTGAATAATCGAGTTTATCAGAAATGAAGGCCGCAGTGAGGTTTACATCATTTAAACCTTTTTGCGATGTGTATGTCATCATTGCCCGGAGTGATTCGTCCGATTGTTTTTCGGGCGGATTCATTGTTGGGCTGACAATTGGAACAGGCAGATTCCTTGAAGCTGATTGATACCACATTCTGCCAGAAAAGATGCTGCCTGAATTCCTGAAATATAATTCCTGAATAAACCCTTTCTGACTAACCTCACTGTTTTCCCTGGTTTCCCAAACAGGTGTTTCGCCTGCCACACTGTTAAGATACCTGAAATCGTTTTTTGAATTTCTGAGGGAAGCTTTTGTAACCGACTGAAAACCTTTTGTTCCGGCTTTTACCTTTACCATACCTGAAAGCCTGCCGAAGCTTCCGATAGCGGGATTTATAAAAACCAATTCCTTATCATCCCAGTCAGGATTCGTTTCAAGATCTATCAATCCTCCGAATCCGCCACTGGTAATGCTCATCGATCCACCTCCATGATATATACTTATGTCGTCGATGAATCCTGCAGGAATAAGCGAAAGATCCAGCTGTCCGACCATAGGATTATTAAGATTTATTTTATTCCATGTTATCTGGGTATGTCCGGGACCGGTCCCGCGAAATGAGGGTGTTGCTAAACCACCTGAACCATATGTTTTTAAATGGATTATTGAGTTTTCAGAAATC
>CAZCQC010000362.1:0-4335 GCA_964500155.1 uncultured Rikenellaceae bacterium
AAGATTAACTCTGTTTTTATCCTTTGTCCTGATATCAGCTATTATTCATGCCAGGCAAGTTGAACAGTTTGGAGTTCTGGAACTTGAACTTAAGGGTCCCTCAACAGGTAATCCTTTTACCGAAGTCCAGCTTACAGCTGAGTTCAGTCTGATGAACAGATCTCTGAAGTGTGAAGGGTTTTATGATGGGGATGGTATATACATGATCAGATTTATGCCAGATGAACCCGGAAACTGGACTTACCTTACAAAAAGCAACATTAAGGAGCTTGACTCAAAGAGAGGCAGCTTTACCTGTATTGCAGCTGGTCCAGGAAATCACGGACCTGTTAAAGTCCGGAATACATATGACTTCGGTTATGCTGATGGAACACCCTTTTATCCTGTCGGAACAACATGCTATGCGTGGGTCCATCAGCCGGCAGAGCTTGTTAAACAGACTCTTGCAACCCTTGCAAATACAAGCTTCAACAAGATCCGTATGACAGTCATGCCAAAGAACTATGATGTATATATAAACAATGAACCTCCCTATTATCCTTTTGAAGGATCAAAGGAAAAAGGATGGGAATTTTCAAAGCCGAATCCTGCCTTCTTCAGAAATTTTGAACAGAAAATCATTGAATTGCAGAAACTTGGCATTGAAGCAGATATAATACTTTTCCATCCCTATGACTTCGGAAAATGGGATCTTGATAAAATGAATTCTGAACAGGCTGCTTTTTATTTGCGATATCTGATTGCCCGGATTTCTGCCTATCGAAATGTGTGGTGGTCGATGGCGAATGAATATGATATAATGAGAAAGTCTGATCAGGAGTGGGAAAATTATTTCAGAATTATCCAGACTTATGATCCTTATTTGCATCTGTGCAGTATCCATAACGGCATGTCCTGGTACAATCATTCTAAACCATGGATAACCCATCTGAGCATCCAAACTGCATATCTTGAGGATATACAGGACTGGAGAGAAATGTACAGGAAACCAGTGATAATAGATGAATGTGTTTACGAGGGTAATATCCCGAATGACTGGGGAAATCTCACCCCTGAGGAAATGGTAAACAGATTCTGGATATCCTGGTGCAGGGGAGCCTATTGCACTCATGGTGAGACATATATACATCCTGAAAATATCCTCTGGTGGTCGAAAGGAGGAAAGTTGTATGGAAAAAGTCCGGAACGGATTGCTTTTCTTCATAAAATTATGACTGAGACTCCCCAGGAAGGAGTACATCCTTTTCATAACATCTGGAACAAAGAGACTTACCTCTTAAAAGAAAATGAATTTTATCTTTATTACTACGGCAACAGTCAGCAGGCAAAGGCCAGGATCTATCTTCCAAAGAACATCAAGTTCAGACTTGAAGTGATAGATGCCTGGAATATGACAATAACACCTGTAAAAGGGGAATTCAGCGGAATGACTGAGATACCTCTTCCGGGCCTTCCATATATGGCAGTGAGGTCAACAGTAATAAAATAAGCTTATGGATAAGAAAGAGCATTATCAGGATCTTCTGAAAGGTAATATAAATAAGGAGAGAGTCTTCTTCCGCCCGATACTGATGCATTTTGCTGCAAGATTCAATAATACAACTTATGGCAGATTTGCTTCAGATTATAAAGTTCTGGTTGAAAGTAATATCAGGGCAATGGAATATTTCGATACGGATATGGTATCCCTGATCTCGGACCCGTACCGGGAGACTTCTGCATTTGGTGCCAAAATTAAATATATTGACGAAGGAGTTCCCCGCTGTCTTGAACAGATTGTAAAAACGATGGATGATGTGAGAAACCTTCCTTCTCCTGATGTTTATAAATGTGAACGAACTCTTGACAGGATAAACGGGGCTGATTATTATCAGAAACTTCTAAAAGGAACTGTGCCTGTAAGCGGCTGGATCGAAGGTCCGCTTGCTGAAGCATGTGATCTGACGGGCGTAAACGAAATGCTTATTTATCTTATGACCGACCCTGATTTCTCAAACTTTCTGATGGATAAGTGCATGGTAACTGCCAAAGATTTCGCAAAAGCCCAGATAGAAGCCGGATGCGATATCATGGGGATTGGCGACGCCATTTGCTCTCAGATTGACAAAGAAAGCTACGACTTATATGTTAAGGACAGACATCGTGAACTGATAGCATTTATTCATGAGTACGACGCTTCGGTGAAACTACATGTCTGCGGTAATGTAACACATCTTCTTGAGTCCATAAAAGAATTAAACGCCGATATTGTCGATCTTGACTGGCAGGTCGATATCAGTCATGCAAGAGAAATACTTGGAGAAGAAGTTGTGCTTGGAGGAAACATTAATCCGGTGCTTGTACAGGATAGATCTGAGGAAGAAGTGTACACTCTGTCAAGAGGACTTGTTGATAAATTTAAGGATCAGAAGTATTTGCTTGCTGCAGGTTGTGAAATAACTGTTCTTACTCCTCATCAGAATCTGATGGCGATGCGCAAGGCATCTATCCTTTAGTACAGAATATTAATCGCATTCCCTGAGTTGTGATAAACCTTGAGGATTCCTCCATTTTGAAGAGGCTTCCAGCTCCATCCCTCCTCTTGTAGACTTGTCTCTTCATTAATTGCAATGTCATTTACTGTTAATGACTCTGGTTTTGACCTGAGTCTCAGTAATTCAGTAGCACTATTATCCCAGGTTATGTATTCAATTCTGTTAGCCCGATACTTTGCCGATCGGACCACTGAGGATGAACCAAGTAAACGGTTTTTATCAGCAGGAGCCAGTTCAGGCATTGCAGCCATTGCCCTCAGGTAATGACGTATATAATCACCATATCCGTCGGTCAACCATATATCATCGCGGATATACCTGTTGCGGCCATCAGAAGCAACAGTGTAGGTTGCCCAGTTAAGAGTCCGGATTGCATTTCGTGTGAAAGTTGTGTCACCTGATAAAGCGCTATACATAAGCTCTACAGATGCCTGCCGTGATGAGTGGCTGTTGCCCGGTACCCGATAAACTGTCTGTTCATTCATAACAGTAACTTTGTATTTTTCATACTCATGGTTTCCAAGCTCCCTGTAAGTCCAGTCGATAATCCCCTTTACATTCTCTTTCCAGGAAAAGAAAAGGTCGCGGTGCTGCAAAATAAACATTGCGAAGCTTATGGCATTCGTCTGAGTATCGCTCCATCCCGGGATATCCTCGAAAAAAGGTCCCCATTTATTTGTTCTGAGAGGATATTCCTTCATCCATTCAAGTAAAGTGTTAAAACTTTTCTTATATATCTCTTTTTTAACCTCGTCCAGTTTTGCCAGTTCTTCAAAAAGCATCATTGTACCTGTCCAGTTTGAGGTATAAAGAGCGGGTTTGACTTTCTGGCCGGAGCCCATATTATCAAATAAAGAGCCTGTTTCGCCAGTCCTTGCATTTACCCTGAATGGCAATGGAGATCTCAGACTGTCACCTTTAATAATGTGTTCCGAAAGAGTTCCTGCAATTCTTATTGCAGCCTCAAGGTATCTTTGTTCTCCGGTTATTTTGAATAGGGTTACAAGCTCATTACCAAAGCTGCCTGCCTTATCAGGCTGTGTTATTCCTTTTCCATTTCTCATATCTCCGTCATATTTACCGGAATGCACCTCAGTATTGTAAGGGTATGGAATATATGGCCATTTATCTGAAGGATCAGACAATGATCGCTCAAGATAGGTGTCAGCAATATATTTCATATTATCAATTATTTCAGGGTAACCGGTATATGCATAAAGCAATCCCCATGACGAAAGTGCCATATTGATCTGATCGCCTCCCAGCCCTCTCATATCATGTTCCGGTTTCCATACCTGATGATTAATATAGTATTTCAGGCCATTGGAGTCGGTCTCCATATTTTTCCAGAAATTCCAGACAAGCATCATTACGGTATCGTACGAACAACCCCTGTCAGCTGAAAACCATGGAAGAATAGATCCGTCTTTCTTACTAATTCTGACAGGATGGTATTGAATTGTATCACTGAAAATTATTGTGTCATGAACAAGATTCCCTGCTTCAGATTTTGGATGACATGAAGAAAATCCTGAAATGATACCAGTAAGACATACCAGATATAAATATTTCATAGTATTTTTATTGAAGCGTTAACTATCAAATATTCTGTTAAATTATTAACAATTCCCTCAATAAACAAGCCTTATATGGACCGTAGAAAATTCATAGGCCGAACAATGCTGACAGCCGCAGGAGCCGGTTTAGCTTCAGTATTGCCTGCAATCGCAAAACAATCCCGCATTTCACCTTCTGATACGCTGAATGTAGCACTGATCGGATGCAGGAACATGGGATTCGG
>CAZCQC010000363.1:0-9113 GCA_964500155.1 uncultured Rikenellaceae bacterium
TCCCGGATTCCAGGTCAGCGCAGAGCCGGTTTTAACTGCAATTAATCCAAGCTGACACATTGAAATTGTCCGGTGGGCGGTTTCCAGAGGTTCAAAAGACTGTTTTCCGGTTTTAATTGCCTGGAGAAAATCTTCCTTATCTGAAAGTAGATTACTGAATGAAAGCTCTCCGGGAGAGGTTTGCGAATCCAGAATTGTTTGTGAACTTGCTGAAAGCTTATCAGGGTATTCAACTTCAATCCAGCCATCGGAGCCTTCAAATCGTACATAAGGTTTTTCGATTTTAAAGAAGACCTCAACTCCGTTGGTATAGCGGTATTTTATATCGAACTTATTAAGAGTATTCCATAATCCTTTGTCAAATTCACCTGTACCTTCAATGGCAACTGGTCCCGTGTACTCTGAGTTGTTTCCCCACTGGACTATTCCCATAAGGTGAGCACCCCAGTTTGATATCATTCCATTGCAATAGGAGTCGACCCTCATCCAGCCGGGACGACCGTATGCTTTGACTGCATGAACCCGTTTTTCAGTATAAGGGGCTTCGAATGCAGGACCCAGCCACATGTCATAATTCAGTTCCTCAGGTACTGGCATAGTAGACTCTGGTTTAAGCGATTCGCCTGATAGTTCAGCAGGTACAGCCACATAGATCCGTTGCATCTTTCCAATCCGTCCGTTCCTGACAAGCTCAACAGCCCTGGAGAACTTAGGCAATGGTCTGAATTCGCTGTCGTTGCGGGTTATGACGCCATATTTCTTAATGGCTTTTACCAGCTGACGGCCATGTTCAATGCAGGTCGAAATCGGCTTCTCAAGTGAAATGTGCTTTCCGGCCCTGGCAGCCTCAATTGCAACAGGAACATGCCAATGATCGGGAGTGGCTATCATTACTGCATCAATATCCTTTCGGAGCAATACCTCCCGAAAATCGCCATAGGCATCACAACCCCTGTAAGTAAAGTCTTTTTGCTGGGAATAAAAGTCATTTACCTGTTTTTGCCCGTTTGCCAGACGCCATTTATCAACATCGCAGACAGCAACTACCTGGGCATTTTCCGACTTAAGGAATTGTGGAATATTCGGACTTACAGTCTGACGCCCGAGACCGATCATGGCAACATTGATCCTGTTGGCAGGTGCTTTTTTCCCAAGTAAATAGGAAGGAACAAAATTCGGTATCGCAAAAGCACCAATAGTTCCTAAGGCACCATCTTTTATAAAATCTCTTCTTTTAATACTCATGTGTGGCAGATTGTTTTGTATAAACTATTTAATTTTACCATTGCATTATTGGTCAATAAAGATAAAATAATATTGTTGCAAGGTAAAATTGCTGATTGGAAAAACATTGTTAAATTACTGGTCCTGGAAGATGTTTTGAAAGGAGCACATATCAATGTTAAGATTAGTTAAAGAGCTTGATTTTCCTGTAAGATATTAATATCTTTAAAGTTCATGGTTTTAGAATAAGTTACTCACTTAGTTAGTTTAATATATGAAAAACAAAACAATCTCGAGGCGCAGGTTTTTAGGAACCGCAGCTGCAGCAACTGTGTTGAGCAGCATACCTTTCAACATTTCCTACTCATCAACTCCTCAGGGCAACAAGCCCAATTCAAAGGTTGGAGGAGTTCAGCTGGGTGTTACAACCTACAGTTATGGAAGCATGCCACATAAAGTGGATGAAGTAGTTCAGTATCTGCTTTATGCAGGAGTGAATTCGATCGAACTCAGGAATGTCGCTGAAGAGGACCTTGGCATTCCTCAGGTACAAAGGCCTGCACGCGGAGTGGAATTGACCGAAAAAGAAAGGGCAGATCTCGCCAAAGCTTCTGCAGGCATAAGGGATGAACAGCGCAAGTGGAGGTTGTCGCTTCCTATGGAACGGTATGAGGATATGCGTAAAAAATTCAATAGTGCCGGAATCGAGGTATATATCGCAAAATTTGCTCCGTCTGCCTGGTCGGATGAGGAGATAGATTATGCATACAGGGCAGCAAAAGTTCTGGGATCAATAGGTATTACTGATGAGATGACTGATGCAAACTGCCAGCGCCTGGGGAAGTTTGCCGAAAAGCATAAGAGCCTCGCTATGTTCCATACTCACGGTCAGGTCGCCGATCCGGGTTTTTCATTCGATAAATATCTGGGATATTCGCCTGCAAATATGCTCAACCTCGATGCGGGCCACTATTACGGGGCTACCGGACTGCATCCGAACGACGTGATCATAAAATACCATGACAGGATGCGGAGCATTCACATAAAGGATAAAACAGGTCCCAAGAATGCAACTCCCAATGCAAACAAGCCTTTTGGTGAAGGTGAAACCCCGATCGCAGATGTTCTCCTTCTCCTGAAAAAGGAAAAATGGCCAATCAGGGTTGATGTCGAGCTTGAGTATCCTATCCCGCAAGGTTCTGATGCAGCAAAAGAGACTAAAAAATGTATTGATTTTATGAGAAACATTCTTGACTAAATCAGGTATGGACTCTTTAAAATCAATATTCTTAGTTACTCTTTTACTGGTATCATGTTCTACAGTAAATCCTGGAATATCGGAAAAAAAAGTAAAGACCGGAGAAGAAAATAAGACAGATTCACGCAGAAATATTCCGGCGAAACCAGGAGTTATTGATATTAAGGACTCTTCAGTTCCTGTGTACCAGGATATTTATGATATGATCCGGGGCAGGGTGGCCGGTGTTGAAGTTTCAGGAAAGTCTATTAAGATCAGGGGTACCAATTCACTGAATATAAGCACAGAGCCTCTTTTTGTTGTTGACGGGATTGTGGTAAGGGAGATTGATGATATTGCCCCTGAAACTGTAAAATCAATTGAGGTTCTAAAAGGACCAGATGCTTCAGCCTACGGAATAAGAGGATCGAACGGTGTAATAGTGATAACCCGAAAAACAGGGAAGGATTAAGAGAATAAGCTCATTTTTCAGGGTAAATAATTCGCATTTTGTTGCAGCTTCGGCATGATAGTTGTGCGAAATTCTTGTAACCTTACTAACCCTTTTTACCTGATGAAAAAGCTTAAATCCTTTTTGATTTTCATCTTTCTTATATTATTTTGCTCTCCCGGCTGGTCTCAGATGCTTACTGCCGGGTATTATGGCGGCGTAAATTTCTCTGACATTCACGGAGGCAACGGAGAAGGAAAATGGAAGTATAAACCGGGTCCTGTTCAGGGCCTTTATCTGGATTATTCCTTTAACAGGATTTTAGGATTCCGGACCGGAGTTAATTATTCGACTATAAACTACGAACGTGTCAACATTTATCAGGGCTCAGAATATTATCCGTTGGGCTATAGTTCATCATTCTGGCCATGGCCGTATTATTCCGGTAATGAATTATCCGATTTCAGTTTTTTAACTATTCCCGCTCAGATAAGGCTTTCTGTTCCATCAGTCCCTCGGCTGGATCTTATGGCCGGGATTTATGATGCATTTCTGATCGATCACAGCGGGAGTTATTACAGTGGAGCATATCAACCCTCAAAGGAGGATTTTGGTTATATATATTCCATGGGATTATCCTTCCCTCTTGCAGATAAGCTGGAAGCCACAATAAATGCCAGATATACTACAGGCCGCAACAGGATGAATAATTATGATTTTGCATGGCATGGCTCAATGGATTTCACCTTTGGTGTTGCCTGGAATGGAATCCTGAAAAACAAAAATGATAAGGTGCGTTATCAGAACCAGGATAGTGTGTCAGAGAAAATTTATCTGATTTATAAAGGAGGAGTTAATGCCTCCTGGAATTCAGGCGAAAAGAATTATGATAAATACTCCCTGAATATCGGACCTTCCCTCGGATTACTTGTTAATTTCAGACTTTCCCCGACCGTATCATTTCAGACCGGCGTCTCATTTGACCGTACCGGTTATTCCCTTAAAGATTCAAGTGACTCATTTAACAGGTATTTAATAACTGATGATGCCTACTATTATGTCGACACAAAAACCAGTGTTGATTATCTGACCATACCGTTACTCATTAATTTTCAGATAGGGGATCAGGGCAGGTTCTATATAAATACCGGACCCTATGCAGGGATAAAACTGAACGCCAGATGCAAGGGGACAGTTTTCTATAACAGCGCGGGACAAGGGTCATACAACAGATATAAAAGGACGATTAATGACGATCTGGAAAGCGCAATAAAGGATAATGATTTCGGATGGTTGATCGGGGGAGGAATGTCCATTCCCATTTTCAAACGTTTTACAGTCGATCTGGGCTTGCAGTATCGCAGAGGTTTCGGAGAGGTTTTTGAAAGATCCTATCTGCCGGAATATGATGCATTTTTAAGCAGTGAGACTGTTTTTGAAAACAGCTCTGTCTCATTTCAGATTGGATTGAGAGTACCGGTATTAAGGTATTAATCCGAATGCATAAAATCAGTATAAGATGATTATTTATATGATAAAAAAAATAGCTGCAACAAAGGGAATTAAAAGATCCAGGATCCTGATCCTGGCTTCAATTCTTTTTCTTGTTCCCTTCTGTAGTCCTGATCCCTCGATCGAATTGCTTGAAAGTTATTCCTTCAGCTTTAAAAACGATCAGAATCAAAGATTAAATCCGGGTGAATCTATAAATGTGGTTTTAAGAATATTCGATAATAAGGAACCGGTCGCGGCACCTTTTAAAATCATATTTGATGTTATCGAAGGTGGAGGCTCTGTATCCACGGAAACTATTCTTAGTGAAAATTCTGATAGTGTGACTACTACCTGGACGCTGGGACCCAACTCTCTGGATCACAGACTAAGAGCTTTGGTCTATAAACCGAATGGAGATTACCTGACATCAACCGACCTTACGGCAATCACCCTCAGGGAAAATGAATGGGACGCTGTTTCTACCGATCCCGACGGAAAAATTACTGGTATGGTAGCGGATACTATTGCCGGTATTACCCTGATGGTCACCAATGGTAAGGTTTACAGGCAGGGAAGCAAATATTACATATGGGAACGGGTAACGGACCCAAATCTGGGATCACCCCGTACAATTGAAATTGACTCCAAAGGGACAATTTACGTAAGCACATGGGATGGGGAATTGGTGAAAAGCACCGATCATGGTGTCTCATGGCGAAAATGTACAAAGCCGTATCCCGACAATCCTTACTATATCTATATGTATGTGGCGAATGATGATTATATATGGGTGTTTAAATTTGAATATCCCACGGTATTTTCCTCAGATGGGGGAAACACCTGGCAGACCTCCGGCAGTAATCTGTCGTCAAACGGATTCGGAGATGTGTTCCGACTGAAAAACGGTACACTTTTATTTCATGGTTCCAACTGCTGCAGTCTGAACCGGTCGGATGACAACGGTTTAACATGGTCACACATAGTGACACCTGGTTATTCCCACAAACTTTATGTAAACGACAGAGAGGAGATATTTATATGCAACCAGGATGGTGGTTTTACGATCTTTAAATCGACTGATATGGGTGCCACTTTCACAAGGCTCTTCAGTTGTTTCCCTCAATTCGGAACCACAATGGATAACATTTTCAACAAATGGAAAGATACATATTATATACTTGTACCCGGATATGGTATTCTTAATTCGGATGATCTGGTACATTATGAAAATTATTGGGTAAACAATGAACTTAACAACCTTTTCATTGATCATAACGGTGTTCTTATCGCCAGGGACTGGAACAGTAATACCGTCTACTACAGGAAAAATTCCCGATAATTTCAGATATCGATACATTAAAAGCTCTTAGATTAAATCCGTTTGGTTTTATTGTTATTTTTAGGATGGATTATCTTTGGGAATCCCGTATAAATCATTAGCTCTTGCTAACCTACAATGGCGGCGGTTCCTGGAAGCAACGAAGGCATTGCCAACAACATAACATAAATGAACTGAAACCTGGATAACAAAATAAAAAAACCATATGAAAACCTCAAAACAAAATTCTTTGCTGACTTCAATTTCGATATTGATTATTTTTTTCACAGCCGGATGCGGTCAGAAATGGAGTGAAGAGAACAAGGGAGATTATTCCCTGATAAATAATCAGGAGGGTCAGACATTAGGTTATTCACCTGGTTCAGGTGTGAAAATATTAACAATAAGCCGTCTGGCTTTCAAGGATTTAAATAAGAATGGGGAACTCGACCTTTATGAAGACTGGCGATTAACGGCAGATCAGCGGGCAAAGGATCTTGCATCAAAAATGTCGGTTGACCAGATCGCCGGATTAATGCTTTACAGCAGTCATCAGGCAATACCATCGGGAGGAGGAGGTTTTATGCAGGGAGGGACCTATAGTGGGAAACCTTTTGCTGAAAGCGGGGCTAAACCGAGCGATCTGTCAGATCAGCAGGTTAAATTCCTAACTGACGACAACCTTCGTCATGTTCTTGTTACATCAGTTGAGAGCCCTGAGACGTCAGCCAGATGGAACAATAATATTCAGGCATTTGTAGAAGGCACCGGCCTTGGCATTCCTGTCAGCATAAGTTCAGATCCGAGGCACGGAAGCGATTCTTATGCAGAATACAATGCAGGAGCCGGAGGAAGGATATCAATGTGGCCGGGCACTCTGGGAATAGCGGCTACATTTGATCCGGCATTAATGAGAAAATTCGGTGAAGTAGCGTCGGCTGAATACAGAGCCCTGGGTATAACGACAGCTCTGTCGCCTCAGATCGACCTGGCAACTGAACCGCGCTGGAGCCGATTTGACGGTACCATGGGAGAAGATCCCGAGCTTGCAGCAGATATGGCACGTGCATATGTTGATGGCTTTCAGACATCGGAGGGTGCTGAACATATCTCAAATGGATGGGGATATCATAGCGTAAACGCAATGGTGAAACACTGGCCCGGGGGAGGACCTGAAGAGGGAGGAAGGGACGGTCATTACGGATACGGGGCATATGCTGTGTACCCCGGAAATAATTTGAAGGATCATCTTAAACCGTTTACCGAAGGTGCATTTAAGCTTCAGGGACTGACAGAAATGGCATCTGCCGTTATGCCTTATTATACAATTTCTTTTAATCGGGATAATAAATACGGGGAAAATGTAGGCAATAGCTACAGCAAATATATTATAAACGATCTTCTCAGAGGAGAATATAAATACGATGGAGTAGTATGTACCGACTGGATGATTACAGCAGATGCTACCGGCGTAGACAAATTTGAAGGCAAACCCTGGGGAGTTGAAACCCTTTCTGTTGCAGAAAGGCACTACAAAGTCATTATGTCCGGTGTGGATCAGTTTGGAGGTAATAATGATAAAGGACCTGTTTTGGAAGCATACGAAATGGGAGTTAAAGAACTTGGTAAGGAATACATGAGAAAAAGATTTGAGGAATCCGCTGTACGTCTTCTAAGAAATATCATAAGGGTGGGATTGTTTGAAAATCCATACCTCGATCCTGAAAAGACAAAAAGTATAGTCGGAAACGCTGAATTCATGAAAGCCGGTTATGATGCCCAGCTGCGTTCTGTTATAATGTTGAAGAACAGCCCCGGCACTCTTCCTTTGAAAAAGCTGCTGAAAGTCTATATCCCAAAGCGATACACACCAGCAGGTCGTGACTGGTTTGGGCGGGAGACACCTGAAAGCTGGTCAGATCCTGTGAATCTTTCAGTTGTTTCAAAGTATTTTGATGTTGTTGAAAAGCCCGGACTGGCTGACTTTGCACTTGTATGCATTACCAGTCCTACGGGCATGACAGGTTATGACCAGTTGGATATAAAGGCAAAGGGCAATGGCTATGTGCCAATAAGCCTTCAATATGGGATGTATAAAGCAGACTTTGCCAGGGTGGAAAGTATTGCCGGAGGCAGTCCGT
This sequence comes from uncultured Rikenellaceae bacterium, assembly GCA_964500155.1. Classification (GTDB taxonomy): domain Bacteria; phylum Bacteroidota; class Bacteroidia; order Bacteroidales; family VadinHA17; genus LD21. Next base: position 7,866 of record CAZCQC010000363.1, read on the forward strand.
TTGAGACTTTTACGAATCGATCATATAAGGGCAAGGGAGTGGTTTCGCGCAATACATTCGATATGAAGATGGTAAATAATGCCAGGGCTGAAATGGGGAATAAACCGGTCGTCGTTCTTGTTGATGTATCAAATCCTATGGTTTTCTCTGAAATTGAAAAAAATGCTTCTGCAATTATTATACACTTCGGGGTCCAGGATCAGGCATTATTGGATATTATAACAGGAGCTGCTGAGCCATCAGGACTGCTGCCATTTCAGATGCCGGTTGATATGAAAACGGTTGAAGAGCAAAACGAAGATACCCCTGGTGATATGAATTGTTACTTTGACAGCAATGGCGGTAGATATGATTTTGGGTTTGGTTTAAACTGGCAGGGAGTAATTAACGACGCAAGAGTTCTAAAATATAAGAATTAGGTCTAAATTCCGATAAATACAGGATAAATTAAAATCATCCGTTCACGGATGATTTCCCTCAATTGGTCAAATTTAATGCCAGTTGTCTGTAATTATTTTTAATTTAGTTTTTTAATCTATAATGCAATACCGGGCTCACTGGGAAACAGTTTCCTGATCCTATGTCTTTTCGGGCACTATTTTAAACAATGTAATTTGATCGGGGAACCTGAGTTTTCTGTACGATTTTTGAAGTGAATTAATTTTGATGTATGTATGAAAAGGTGTAAATTAGATTATATTTTTAGTAAATCACCTAAAACGACCTGTTTCTTAACGTAATATCTGATGAGATTTATAAAGATTTTATTGCTTTTTGCAGCCCTTTTGTTGTCAACAAATCAGGTTAAGGCTCAGGCTGCCTGTATTACACTTTCTTCAGGAGCCGGAACGGATGATCAAAAGATTTGTGCTAACAACCCGATTGCAAATATCATTTATACTCTTGGGATAGGGGTTTCCTCAGCGACTGTAACAGGTTTGCCATCTGGTGTAAATGGCGTTTACAGTCCAGGGTTTTTTGTTATTAGCGGAGTACCCACCATTGCAGGGACATATAGTTATACAATAACTACCGTTGGCCTCTGTACTTTACCAAGAAATGCTTCCGGTACAATCACAGTAACTGCCGTACCATCGGCCACAATTTCATATACAGGATCTCCATGGTGTACCACGGCAGGAGTTCGGAATGTAACCTTAACCGGAACAACAGGGGGTATCTTTAGTGCTCCTGCCGGGCTGAGCATAAATGCTTTAACAGGAGCAATAACCCCGGGTTCGAGTACAG
>CAZCQC010000364.1:0-7428 GCA_964500155.1 uncultured Rikenellaceae bacterium
ACGAGACCAATCGACCAGTTTTGCCTGGCTGGTGCTTCGTGGAAATCGTATAAGGGGGAAGAGGCCAAAGAAGCATTGCTGAAATCATTTAACAATATAATCAGGAATCCGGGCAAGGACGAAAGTTTAATCAACCTCAGCAAGGAGTACCTTACAGTATTTAAACCTGTATCATCACCTATTGAATTTGCAAATTGTTCAAAAGACAACAGGTTCATCTTTGGTTATTCATCAGATTCTGTTTTTATCTGGAATAAAAACGGGAGCCTTCTCTCAGGGTTTAGTCAGGGATCTTCTCCCCTAATTACTCTTTTAATGAGTGATGATGGAGAAAATATCGGGGCTGTTAATACTGATAGTCTCCTCACCGTTTGGGATATTAATGGTAATATAAGGTTCACTCGCAAAACAGGAATCAATCCTGTTAACAGGAATCAGATATTCAGGTTCTGCGGAAATAATACATTAATCGTAATATCGGATGGTAACTCTGCTGATCTGGTTGACATTAATGGCAACGTGATACAGTCTTTTGAACATCACACGGGCAAAGTCAATGCAGTTGATTATTCAGATGATGGGAAGTTCATTGCAACAGCTTCTTCGGATAAAACGATTAATGTATGGTATCTGAATTCTGACCTTAAACGTTTTAACCTTTATAATGTAATTACTACTCATTCTGACTCAATATGGAGTGTTGATTTTGCAGGTAATAACAGGTATCTTCTTTCAACCTCCGACAGGAGGGTCGTTGTAACCAGTATAAACAATAAAGAAGCCATTAGCTTAAAAGATAATTTTCAGGGAGCCTACAGCGATGATATTTCTCTCGGATATCCCTTTTACGCTGAGTTCGATGTGTCAGGGACAGGTATAGTAGTCAGGTCATCTGAACTTAAGAACAAAAGAGATGAAGACAATTGGATCGCAATCTACGTTGACATTAATTATAACTTAGCTCAGGCAGGTGTAATAAACAGGTTCGATTACATTAGATTTTCTCCGGATAAAAAATATCTTGCATATGTTTACGGTGATGATGTTTCACTGATTTCAAGGATGATTTTCAAACATACAGATTATTCTCTTTTTAACAATTATCGGTTATTACAGATGAGTGGTCAAAAACCATTCTTCTCATCAGATGGTAAATATATTTACACAATATGTGGCAGACATATTGAAAGCTGGTTTATTGACATTGAAACTATTTCACCAATTGCCCTTGATTATTATAAAAACTGGTACAAATACTTCTAAAACAATCCGGGCTTATTGAGGAGGTCCAAATCCGTCATTCGAAACGGAGTAAGTGGCAGGCGTGTCAAGGAAGTCCAGAGATCAGGAAATACAAACATCAGGACACATAAGATGTAAAGAAAGGCCATTGGGATAATCACGGCCCTGAAAAAAACAATTCGTTCAGATTTATCCCAGTTTACATAGTTCGAACCGGGAAGAGTAAAAATAAATGCAAACAGAAACGGGATAAAGACCACAAGCCCTGAATTTAATATTATTCCCGCCAATGGCCAATGCATGTTTTTCCATAACAATCCCAGAGATACAATAGAAAGAATAATACTGGAAGAAAACCCAATGTATTTCAGGAATGGAATATGATTATATTTCTTATAGAATATTGCAGATGAAAATAATGAAAAACATCCAAGACCAGTGAATCCAAGACCGAAAAATATCCCGGTCATTGGCCATCTTTGACTTCTGAATACTATTGCAATTACAATAAGCAACAGAAATACAAGGCTCCAGTTGTAATACTTTCTTCTGAGAAGGGCAACCACAACAGCATCTAAAAAGGCAAGTAATAACAATATTCCTGCTGTTTCTTCAAACAACCTTTTTTTCAGGACTAAAAGTACAATACTAATTACGAATAAAAATGGCAACAAGACAATCAGTAGCTTTCTGAGCTTTTTGTACCGTTGCATATCCTTCTCAATATCTGCCATTTTAATAAATTAACATGCTCTTAAAGTTAATCAAATTATTAAAAAAATCTCCGATTGTTTATATAACTTTGATACTATTTAACAATGCACCTTGTTTCAAGGTGCTCCTTAATGTCTTTTGTATTTCTTTATGATTAATGATTGACTTTCACCATTGAGGCATAAAAATAAAAATAGAGACTTTAATGAAAAACATTAATCTTGATAAAGGGATTATCCACCTAATGCTTCCTTTCAGGTTTTGCTCGGATATTTCTTCTCTCAGTGGTAAAATTGAATATGATGTATGGACCAGGACTAATGAAGATATTCCAAGACTCGATTTCCTGCTGGAACACGTAAAAAAATTCTTTACCAGAAATGCCGGTAAAGAATTTATTGACGAATCAGCCTGCCTTATCCTGAAATTGAAGACGGAAGCATTGCCTGTTAGAATGCTTAATAACAAAACTTATTGGATAAGCAATAAACCTTTTGATAAACATCAGGGAGCCAGGAACCTGCAGAAATTTGCAACTTATATTGATCCGGCTTCATTCCGGATTGTTATTCATCCGTTTACGAATGTAGGCATCTTAGTATTCAGCATTGAACTTGTAAAAGACGGTAAAAATGGCCATAATCCGAACCTTGAAGATTTCATTAAGCTAAATTATCTGCTTCGTTTGTTCAACAGGCATGATGAGGCATACCTGATCTCACAAAATGAAAGACCGGAGGAAAGGAAAAAAGCCGCTAATCTCATTAGTGGTACTACTGACATCTTTCAAAAAAAGGACCTAGGAAATATAGAAACTGAAGGATGGAGGCCAAGACAACTGATAGATTATCTTTTCCGGGATTTAAATAAAAAGCATCCTGTAGAATTCTTTGATCATAACCATTTTTCACCTGTTTGCTATGTACAGCCCTCCGAGGAGATCGGTAATGAAGAAATAATCCACATGACTCTGTTCTACCTCAGGAAAGTATATGATTTTGATTATGCCCCGGCATCAAAAGTTCTTCAGCATGAAAATGAACTCCTCCATCCTTACCGTCAGATCTACTATGCTTCAAGCCTCGAAGGTGCAGTTGTTATGAATAACTGTGGACCAGATGATCCTGAATTTGTCAGAACATTGTACTCCAATTCTTTTCATAAGACCTTGTGGCTTACAATTCTGGGTTTTCTCCAGCGGTCATTTTTTCTTCAACTGATGAGGGAAGTATCCGATATTGATCCTGATGATCATCAAAAGGTAAAAGAGTACCTTAAAAGATATACTACTATATCATTAAAAGCAATATTTTCGAAAGTATCTGTCTTCCACCAGCATAATGATTACTATGACCTTATTATTCACAATCTCCAGATAAATGAATTACAGACAGAGCTTAAGGAAGAGCTGCATGAATTAAACAATCTCCAGCGACAGGTTCATGAGGACGAAGTTGAAAAACACGAGGAGATCGAAAAACAATATGATAAAAAGCTTAATATGATCCTGTTTGCTCTGTCGGTGTTCGGACTTACCCAGGTGACTTACGCTGTTATGGGAGCCAGGAATTTGTCATTTTTTCAACATTCGATGGCACTGGGTATCCCGGTGATCCTTGGGATCATTTTCTGGCAGGTAATTTCCTTCAGAAAAAAATAATCTGCGTGGATCTTCGGAATCGGCGGGAAAAAAAATCTCCCGCTGATTTCGCCGAATTGCGCAGATTATGAATTGAAATCAATTGACTATTTTACATTAAGTTGCATCTCTTCCTTAACCTCAGTCACCTCTATGACCTGGGTATTCCCTCCCTTTTCAAGATTTATATCGTGCGGTGTGTTTGATTTCCATGTACCACCCGTGAAATCCGGAACATCAATCGACTGTGATCTGTTTGCAACCGACCATTCACTTAAAGGTGCTACAGAACTCCATAATGCACCATCATAAACATCCTGGTCAAGAGGCAGTCCATTTCTCAGGCAATCAATCAGTCTCCAGTCCATAATAAAGTCCATCCCGCCATGACCGCCGACTTTCTTCGCCATCTCTCCCACCCTTTTCACGATCTCAGGTGTAAACTTATCAGTAACTGCCTTGAATTCTTCCTCATTGAGCCAATCTTCTCCCAAAGCAATTCTTTCAGGTCCGGGATATTTCATGGCTGACCCTGAAGTACCATTTATGACATGCAACCGTGAATATGGATGTACAGAGGATACATCATGCTGGATCAGTATGGTTTTGCCAAGGTTTGTTCTTACAAGCGATGTGTTCATGTTACCCCTGTAGTTTTTATTTGCATAAGGGGCAAAAAACGGATCCCCTGCCGCCAGCGCATTGGCATGTTTGCCCATAGTGAAATCAATGGATGACATTGACGTAAGATATTCCATTCTGTCTCCCCTGTTGATATTCATTATCTGGCAGACGGGGCCAAGTCCATGGGTTGGGTAAAGGTTCCCGTTTCGGGATGCGTTTTCTTTAAGACGCCACATATCGGTGTAGGCACCATCAGCCTGCCGGTCATCCTGGGGTTTTTTGAAGTTATATCCCATCAGATTGTGAATATAAGCGCCTTCACCGTGGACTATGTCGCCAAACATCCCCTGACGTGCCATATTGAGAGTCAGTAACTCAAAGAAATCATAACAACAGTTTTCGAGCATCATGCAGTGTTTTTTTGTCCTTTCTGAGGTCTCGACAAGCTGCCATGCTTCATCTATTGTTCGGGAGATTGGAACCTCGCAAGCAATATGTTTTCCGTTTTCCATCGCATAAACTGAGATCGGAGTATGAAGGACCCATGGAGTACAGGTATAAATAAGGTCAAGATCAGGTAATTCAACCAGTTTCTTCCAGGCATTTTCATCCCCAAAGAATTCCTGGGCCTCTGTTCTGCCTATACGCTGAAGGTATTTCTGTGATCCTTTTACAGCGACCTCTCTTTTATCGCATAATGCTTTTATCTCCACTCCCTCTATATACGACAGTCTCTGAACAGCACCACTTCCACGGTCACCTAATCCAATGATACCAATCCTCACAACGGGTAGTGCTGGGGCTGAATACCCCGACATATTAAACTTTTGAACATGAGATTTTTTAACTGATTCAAGAATAGCTGCAAGACTTGATTCAGGTTGTTTCGGGGCACAGCCCGACAGCAGTCCGCCGGTAAAAGCACCGGCACCAGCTACTGTTGCGTGTTTCAGAAAATCACGGCGATTGCTTTTCATAATAGGGTTTATACAGATTAATGATAGTATATTTTATTGCAGCGCAAATTAATATTTATATTTCTTTCTGAAAAGCCATACGCCTATAAAGAAATAAATTAGCGATAGAGCCAGTATCCATACAATCTCGAATGATACATCAGAAAAAACAGAATCATAGTTAAGTATCTTGTTAAACGCTCTTGTGGCAGTTGCTGTCGGCAGGAGGTCATTAACATAAATCTGATATCCGGCCAGGTTGAAGAGATCAATCTTCGGCAAAGGCAAAAAGCAATCGGAAAAGAACATCAGGATAAAGAACGGAAAACATCCGAGTGTAAGTAATCCGAACATAGTTTTAATAAAACATGAGGTTATGATGCTTATACTTATGACGGAAAAACAAGTAAGGGCTCCTACAAGCAAAAGTAAAGGAATCGAGCCGGATGTCCTGTAACCTACCGAAAAAGCGGCTAGTAAAGTTAAAAAAAGACAGATTAATCCAATAATTACCTGATTCAGAGTCAGGGCAGTCATAAATTCGGCTGATTTGAGTTTCGATAGTGAAAGCCTCGTAATAGTATCTTTTTCGATCTCCCTTACAATAGATGCTCCTGCAGTAAAAAGCATCATAATTATCGATAACACCAATAGTGCCGGAACATATAAATCAAACTCCTTCAGGCTTTTGCCTCTCCCGGCATATTCATATTTCACATTAAAAGGAAATTCAATCCCTGTTTTTTGACTTATATAGCTAAATGCAACATAATCAATAAACGAGGCTGCAACCATGTACTTGATATTTGCCTGGTCACCATAGCTTTTGATGGGTGATAATAATCCTATTCCGCTGTTAGTGAACATATTGAAAGATTCAGAAAAACCTTCAGGGATGGTTACGAACAAGTCAGCATCCTTATTCCTGATCATTTCCTTTGCTGTTGTTGTATCCGAAATTGTCTTGATTTTCAATACGGGACTGCCATTTTCTGTAACTATTTTCTGCCATTCACCAATCAGTTCGTTTGCGAAGGAACCCTTTTTATCATTATTGAGCAGTGCCACATTGTATACTACTGAACCCGTATCGCCCATATACATATACATTAAGTAGATAAAGAATGGAGCAAATACAATAGCAATGATCAGGATTTTCCAGTCCCTGAGATTTTCCTTTAAAGTCTTTATAAAGCAGGCAATAGTTTTCATTCCCGTATACTCCTTCCTGTCAGACTGATAAATATATCTTCAAGACTTTTTCTGCGCAATTGCAGACTATTTATCTTAAGGTTATGTTCCCTTACTGTCTTAAGTATATTTTCCATTGCTGCCAACGGATTTTTGTTATTAAAAGAGATAATTGTATCTGAGATGGAGATCCCTGAGATCAGTTCCGGATCCAGAAACGGAATCAGTTCATTTCTTATATCTCCTGTTACATCCGCTTCAACAAGGTCTTCATATCCTCCGGTTCTGATAATATCACTTGCCGTACCGGCGACAAGGAGTTTTCCTTTATCAATTATACATATCCGGTCGGAGAGTTTTTCGGCCTCTTCCATATCGTGAGTGGTAAGAACTACAGTTGTAGTATTTTTTATTGATCGTATATAATCGCGGACAAGTACCCTGCTCTGGGGATCAAGACCAGCCTGCGGTTCATCAAGGAATACAATTTCAGGTGAATGGATCAGGGCAAGCGCAATATTGAGCCTTCGCTGCATACCTCCCGAAAGCTTTCTGGCAAGGCGGTCCTTTATCCCATATAGCCCAAGAGATTCAAGAAGTTCTTTTCCTCTGCTAATAGCATCAGCAGAGGACAGATCGTACATCCTGCCAGTAAACACTATCTGTTCAAGGCATGTAAGGTTTTCCCATACGACAATATGCTGAGGACAAATTCCAATAGATTTCCGACCATCCCGACTGTCAATTGTTACACTTCCACTATCGGGCTTTAAAAGACCGCTCATCATCCTGATTGTTGTTGTCTTTCCTGCTCCGTTTGGACCTAAGAATCCAAATATCTCTCCCCTTAGGATCTCGAAGGAAATATTATCGACTGCTACTACATCGCCGAATCTTTTTACTAGTGAATCTGCTTTTAATACCGGCTTCATTTGCATCTATCTTTCTGACATACAGGTATAAAGTTAAACAAATCAATTTAAATAACAAATATTTAGAGGTCCGTTGCAAAGTGACCACAAACAAATTACCTTTAAAAATATTTAGCAACGCATCTTTTCT
>CAZCQC010000365.1:0-10065 GCA_964500155.1 uncultured Rikenellaceae bacterium
TTGTTTCAAATTATACCACGAATTTATAAAAAAAAATTGATCCTGTCAATGGAATCAATTTAATTTTTTTAACTCTCTGTGTCTCTCTTTGACTTCTCAGTGTCCCTCTGTGTAAGTTTTTGTATTTCTATTTGTTACACAGAGTTACACAGAGATAAAACAGAGTTCCACTGAGGAAGAAATTAATTTGTTTTGTAAGGATACTTGATTTTCTTTAACTCTTCATTTGCCTCCACTATCTTCTTTTTCAACCCTTCCTTGAATTTTATAACTTCCTGCATTACTACACTGTTACCAGCCCCGATGATCTGGGCTGCGAGTATTCCTGCATTTTGCGCAGCATTGACACCCACTGTGGCCACCGGTATTCCGGGAGGCATCTGAAGAATTGAAAAAATTGAATCGAGTCCTTCAAGAGAAGCTTTAATTGGCACGCCGATAACAGGAAGCGGGGTCATTGCGGCTATAACTCCCGGTAAATGAGCAGCCATTCCGGCAGCAGCAATGATTACCTTGATCCCTCTCTCTGCTGCACCCCTGGCAAATTTCTCCACCTCTTCGGGGGTCCTGTGTGCCGACAGGGCATTGATCTCAAAAGGTATACTGAATTCGTTCAGCACCTGAGCCGCTTTCTCCATCACAGGCATATCCGATGTGCTCCCCATTATTATACTTACAACTGGTTCCATATAAAATATTTTAATTTAACCTCCTGATAAGGACAAAAATAAGCTATTATTTTCATATTTTCGCAGGCGTTCTTTATTCAAAAACTATAGGTATGAAAGAAGTGCAGATCCTCGATAAAAGGTTCAGGGTATTTATCCCTGAAAACACTATTCAGGAAAGAATAAATGAACTTGCGAGCCAGATCAACAGGGATTATGAAGGGAAAGAAGTGGTCTGCATAGGTGTTCTAAATGGTGCTTTCATTTTTGCGGCCGACCTCTTCAGGAAACTTGAAATCAAGGCAAGGATTACCTTTATAAAGCTAGCATCCTATACCGGCACAAGCTCATCGGGAGAAATAAAGGAACTCATCGGATGGAACGAGGATCTGAGAGACAAATCGGTAATTGTAATTGAAGATATTGTTGATACGGGGATTACTCTGGAGCATACTGTTGATAATCTGATTATCAGGGATGTCAGGGAAATCAGGATTGTCACACTCCTTCTGAAACCCGAAGCTTACAAAAAAGAGATACATATTGATTATATAGGATTCGAAATACCTAATGATTTTGTGGTAGGTTACGGCCTCGACTATAACGGAGAGGGACGTAACCTCCCGTCTGTTTATACATTAATACTTTAAAACTATTTCTTATGGTTAATTTTCTGATTTTTGGCCCTCCCGGATCAGGCAAGGGAACACAGTCGGTAAGACTGGCTGAAAAGTTCAATCTGACTCACCTGTCAACGGGTGATATGCTGCGTGCAGAAATTTCAGCCGGAACAGAGCTTGGTAAAATGATGAGTTCCATTATGTCAAAAGGCGAGCTGGTCCCGGATGATGTTGTTATTGAAATGATCGCAGCCAGGATCGACAGTACTAAAGGATCATCAGGGTTTCTTTTTGACGGTTTCCCCCGTACGGTAGCCCAGACCGAAGCACTTGAAAAAATGCTTAACGTGCGTGGAATGAAGATCGACAGTATGCTTGTTCTTGATGTTGACCACGATGAACTGGTTAAGAGGCTGGTACTGAGGGCTGAACAATCTGGGCGTCCCGATGATAAAGATCCTGCAGTTATAGAAAACAGGATCGATGTTTACAAAGCCAAAACCGAACCTATAATTGAGTACTGCCGGAAAAGAGGTATTTACCAGCCAGTTAACGGAATGGGAACAATTGATGATATCTTTGAGAGACTTAGCAGATTTATGAAGAAACATTTTTAAAGATTAATTAAACCCTTTCCCCGACCCCTTCCCTTAAGGATAAGGGAAAGGTCAGGGTAGGGTTAAGAAATTACACAGAGTAATCTAATCAAAATGTCAGGATCGAACTTCGTTGATTATGTAAAGATCTATTGCCGGTCAGGCAATGGAGGACCGGGCTCTGCCCATCTCCGCAGGGAGAAATTCATTCCGAAGGGAGGCCCTGACGGCGGTGACGGGGGCAGGGGCGGCCATATAATTCTCAAGGGTAACAATCAAATGTGGACCCTGCTTCATCTGAGATACAGACGACATATTTTCGCAGGGAACGGAGAATCAGGAGGAGCTCAGCAATCAACAGGTGCCGATGGCGCTGATGTGATTGTTGAAGTCCCGCTTGGTACCATAGCCAGGAATGAGAGCTCCGATGAGATTCTCTTTGAGATTACTGATCATGGCGATGAAAGAATCCTCGCCAGGGGAGGACGCGGCGGTCAGGGAAATACACACTTCAAATCATCAACAAACCAGACCCCCCGGTACGCCCAGCCCGGAGAGCAGGGCATTGAGGAGGCATTTATTCTGGAGCTTAAAATACTTGCAGACGTGGGACTGGTTGGGTTCCCAAATGCAGGAAAATCAACTCTTCTGTCTGTTGTGTCAGCTGCAAAACCTAAAATTGCAGACTACCCGTTTACTACTCTTGTGCCCAACCTTGGAATTGTATCATACAGGGATGATAAATCCTTTGTCATGGCTGATATTCCAGGGATAATTGAAGGTGCTCATGAGGGAAAAGGGCTGGGAATAAGATTCCTCAGGCATATTGAACGAAACTCAATACTCCTTTTTATAGTTCCGGCCGATAGTAAGAATATTCAGGAAGAATATGAGATCCTGGTTAATGAGCTGAAAATGTATAACCCCGAATTGCTTGATAAAAAACGGCTGCTGGGAATCTCGAAATCAGATCTGCTCGACGAGGAACTCAAAAATGAAATCAGAAAAGAACTGCCTGATGTCGCACGTGTCTTTTTCTCTTCAATTACTGGAGACGGGATTAGCACACTAAAGGATATGGTCTGGAAAGTTCTTAATAATTATTAATAATTATGGTCGAACAACTTGACCACCGGCTTTTCCTGTTTCTTAACTCTGTCAACTCCCCATTCTGGGATAAAGTAATGAATTTCATGAGTCTGGTGGCGGTTTGGATACCAATGTACATTGCCATACTCATCTTTCTTGGGATCAGGTATAAAAAGAGATTCTGGGTAATCATATTGTTTATAGTTCTTGCTGTTGTTATGTCTGACCAGACATCGGTTTTTATCAAAAATGCATTTGACCGGGCACGCCCGTGCCATGAATCATCACTTCAGGGACTGGTGCATATTGTAAACGGTAAATGCGGCGGCATGTATGGATTTGTTTCTTCACATGCAACAAACTCTTTCACTGTTGCGCTCCTCAGCCTGCTCCTTATCAGGAAGAGATGGTACACTGTCTTTATCATTATATGGGCAGCAGTTGTCAGCTACAGCAGGATATATCTCGGAGTTCATTATCCCGGAGACGTTTTAGCCGGCGCTCTCCTTGGAACATTGATTGGATGGGGAGTTTATAAAATGTATGAAGCTGCCGATAAATTGATTTATCCCCCAACCTCCGCTGGCGCGGATTTGCAACCCGCGCCAGAAAATTACAGCGAGCACGGATTATAAATCCACACTAGCATAATCTTAAGGAAAATGTTCTGTCTCGCTCTCAATTCCACCGACCCCTATTTTAATCTTGCAGTTGATGAATATCTGCTGAAAAATAACAATGGGGAATATCTTATACTGGGCATAAATGACAAATCAGTTATAATCGGCAAGCACCAGTCAGCTCACAGGGAAACCGACACTAAGTTTATTTCCGAACACAATTTGCCTTTGGTAAGGAGAATTTCCGGAGGAGGAACCGTATTTCATGATACCGGAAACCTGAATTTTTCTTTTATCCTTAACAGTAATGAGGGAAAACAGATAGACTTCAGAAAGTACACTCTTCCGGTGATTGATTTTTTATCTTCAGTCGGGGTTGAGGCAAAATTTGAAGGTAAAAATGACCTTAAGGTCGGAGGACTCAAAATATCGGGTAATGCCGAGCATGTTTACAGGAACAGGGTCATGCATCACGGAACGCTGCTTTTTGATAGTGATCTTGAACTGATGCAAGGAGCATTACGAAAAGACATTTCGAAATATGAAACCAGGGCAGTGAGGTCAAATCCCTCTTCTGTAACTAATATAATCGCAGTGCTAAATAACTCTGATAATCATTTTAATACAATTCTTGAATTCAAATCCTTGATGCTGGACTGGTTTTTGAATAATAGTCCGGGATCCGGAGCAATTGAGCTTTCTGATAAGGAAGTTGCGGATATAAATTCACTGGTTGAAACTAAATACCGGACCTGGGAATGGAATTATGCTTACGGGCCGGAATATTATTTTAAAAGCAGTTTTGAATTCAATGGTACTGATTCTTTTTGCAGACTCCATGTTAAGGACGGGATCATCTGGGAGATTGAAATATTGGGTTCTGGAGAATTTGAACAGGCTGGAAAGAAACTTATCGGTTGCAGACATATGCCCGATGACATTCAGCAAGTTCTCGAAAAAGAAAATATCTTTAACCAAGGATTTGATATTTTTAATTTCTTTTAAAAACAGTTCTCTGTGGCCCTCTGTGTCTTCTCTGTGGCCCTCAGTGTAAGTTTTTTAGTTACACAGAGAGCCGCAGAGGAGTCACAGAGTTCCACAGAGTGAAAACATTTGAAAGTTTCGCGGTATGGATATTATAAAATCAATGGCAGTCTGGCTTATCGGCATTGTGTACATGCTTCTGTTTTTCCCTTTAACATTTATAATCTGGTTCCTGGTGTGGCCTTTCGACAAGGAAAGGGAAATCATTCACTGGATTCTGAATTGGCAAAGCCGGATCCTTGTATGGCTTCTGCCAATCTGGAAAATCAGGATCGAAGGAAGGAATAAAGGATTAATGAACACTCCCTTTGTTATTATTTCCAACCATCAGTCAATACTCGATATTCTTCTCATAAACTGCCTTCGCTACAGGCTTAAATGGATCTCAAAGATCGAAAACATGAAACTTCCTGTACTGGGGTGGTACCTCAGGATGGCAGGTTATATTGTAATAGACAGGGGAAACACGGAGAGCAAGGAAGAGATGATGGAGAAATCGTTTAGGTGTCTGAAGGGCGGAACTTCAATAATGATGTTCCCTGAAGGAACAAGGTCAGCCGACTGTGAGATCGGATTTTTTAAGAGAGGCGCTTTTCAGCTTGCCATTAATGCTCAGATACCCATACTTCCCATAGTGCTTGACGGATCTGGCGGAGTGCTTCCCAAGCACGGTCTGATATTCACTACAGGCCACAAAATAAGGATCAAAGTATTTGACCCTGTAAAACCAGAGTCGTTTAACACTGAAGATCCGGATATCCTCTCGCAGAATTTCACTAATTTTATGGTTGGAGCCCTCAAAGAATTACGTGAAGAAAAATAAAAATGGCGCATAACCTGTCATACCGAAAGATCCTGCACAGGATGGGTTATTATAACTATCAGCGCGGGCTCATTTATCATCATTTTGAGGAGGAAGGAAGCTGGAACAGCCATTTGAGGAATTGCAGGGATTTTGTTCTGAAAGCGCTCGATTTTTACAAGCCGTCAAAAGTGACTGTTCTGGGCAGTGGCTGGTTGCTCGATCTTCCGTTGGAAGAAATGTGCGATTCAGTTGCAGAAATTAATCTTGTCGATATAATTCATCCTCCTGAAGTGAAGGAGCAGGCAGGAAAACTTAAGAAAGTTTTCCTTAGGGAAGAAGATGTTTCCGGCGGATTGATAACCGAGGTCTGGGAGAAATGCAGACACCGGTTATTCTTTAACAAGCTAAGATCGCTTGATGAAATCAGGATTTTTGAATATCAGCCCAAGTTTGACCCGGGTATGATTATATCACTTAATATAATGACCCAGCTGGAAAACCTGCCACTTGAATTCATCAAAAAGAGATCCGTGAATAATGAGGAAAGCTATGTGTGTTTCAGAAAAGAGGTTCAGTCAAAACATCTCTCATTCCTGGAAAACCATAAATCAGTTCTTATCACCGACATTTCAGAAATTATCACAGATAATTCCGGCAATAGCACTGAAAATCCTTCTGTGTTAACGGATCTTCCTGAAGCAAAGTTAAAAGTGGAATGGACCTGGAATTTTGATCAGCGGAGGTCAGATTATTACAGAAAGAAATCGGTTTTCAAAGTTGCGGCAATGATATTATAATATGAACCAGGGAGATATCAGAAAAACTTACGCGGATCTGAAGCAAAAGAATGAAACTCTTCTTGCAGCATTGAAAAAAAAGCACCTGTTCATTTCACTGCTCCGGCTTTTTGTATTCATAACTGGTAGTATCCTGTCAGTTTTCGCATTCAGTCATACATTAGCCGAAGGAATAATTGCTCTTTTGGTCAGCATTGTTTTCTTCCTTTTTCTGGTAAAAAAATTTGAGGATTATTCAGGCAAGATAATATTAACACAAAACCTTATCATAGTTAATGACAATGAGATCAATAGCCTTGACGGTGATTTATCTGCTTTTGACGGGGGAGCTGATCTGTATGATGCAAAACATGACTTTTCAGGCGATATTGATCTTTTCGGTGAAGATTCACTCTTCCGATTCCTTAACCGGACAGTTACCGGATCAGGCAGGTCCCAGCTGGCCGGATGGCTGTCCGAACCTTATGATCTGAGGGAAGAGATAACTTCGCGACAGGAAGCTGTAATGGAGCTCGCAGGAAAACTGGCATGGCGACAACAATTTATGGCCTTCGGACTTAATAAACCATTGAATGATAAGGAAATCAGCAGTCTGAGTGAATGGCTGAATGAAATTGATGATTCCTATTCTTCTGCACTTATGAGGATTGCGGCATATGTTTTACCTTCCGGGGCTATAATTTCACTCTTACTTGTAATTGCAGGAGTTTTTCCGTTTATTGTTTTTCTGCTTCTGTTCCTTTTCAATCTTTTCCTGATAGGCCTTTTCCTGAAAAAGAGCAACAGGATACACGCCATGGTTTCCAGGAAACAACTTTTCCTTTCATCTTTTGAACAGCTTGTCGGTTCTTTTGAAAAAGAACAGTTCAAATCTGATATTATGTTTTCTGTTAAGGAAAGATTATGTTCCGGACAAGGTTCCGTGGCACATAAAATAAAGGAACTAAATACTATAATAAGTGCATTTGACAGCCGGTTGAACCTGTTTGTCGGATTGATTCTCAATGGATTCCTCCTGTGGGATTTTCACTGCATCATGAGGCTTGAAAAATGGAGGAGGTCGGCTGCAAAAGACCTTCCCGTATGGCTGAATCTTCTTGGTAAGGCCGACGGCCTTAACAGCCTTGCAAATTATTCATTTAACAATCCTGATATTTCTTTTCCGGAGGTGGACAAAAACGGACCTGTTCTGGATGCTATCAGAATGAGCCATCCACTTCTTAAGAGAGAAACCAGGGTCAGCAACGATTTTTCAGTCAGGCAACGCGGACAGGTATTTGTAATTACTGGCGCCAATATGGCCGGGAAGAGCACTTTCCTTCGGACAGTTGCTGTAAATATGGTTCTGGGAATGACAGGCGCTCCTGTATGCGCTGAAAAGATGAAGTTAGCGCCCGTAAAGCTTTTCACAAGTATGCGCACAACAGACTCCCTCAGCCATAATGAGTCATATTTCTATGCAGAGCTTAAAAGGCTTAAAGCACTTAAGGAAAAGCTTGAAAAAGGTGAAGACATCTTTTTTATCCTTGACGAGATACTTAAAGGTACAAATTCAACAGATAAAAGTCTTGGTTCAAAACAATTTCTCAGACGTCTGATAGATCTCGGAGGAACAGGGCTTATTGCGACTCACGATATTTCTCTTGGTGAAATGGAAGTGGAATACCCCCGAAACGTTGTAAACAGATGCTTCGAGATTGAAATTGACGGGGAAAATATAGACTTTGACTATCTGCTGCGCGACGGTATTACCCGTAAAATGAATGCTGCCGCTTTGATGAGGCAAATGGGTATTGTCTGATTATTACCATTTATTAACAATTTACGGTCTGGCATAGGGCCGGGGATAAAGGTCAATTAATCAGGTAAATGTTTTCGATCCTCGCTTTTTCCCTTTTTCAGGCGGTTAAAAATCGTGGCAATTGTTGAAAAATTGACAGGAGAGACCATCCCTAAATAACTATATTTGCGCAAAATTCTTAAAAATGACAGTTGTCGGATATTCTGAAGAGCATATAAAAACCCTCGAGTGGCGGGAACATATCCGGCTGAGGCCCGGTATGTACATCGGGAAGCTGGGTGACGGATCTTCTCAGGATGATGGAATTTATGTTCTTCTGAAAGAAGTGATGGATAACGCCGTTGATGAATACATGATGTGTTACGGTAAGAAAATTGATGTCGCTATAAACGGCAATGAAGTCAGAGTACGCGACTATGGCCGTGGAATTCCGTTGGGAAAAGTGACAGAAGTTGTCTCGAAGATGAACACAGGTGCTAAATACGATTCTAAAGCATTTAAAAAATCTGTGGGATTGAATGGTGTTGGTGTCAAGGCAGTTAATGCATTGTCAAGCAGGTTCATCATCAGATCGATCCGCGACGGGCAGATCAAGGTGAGCGAATTCGCTCACGGAGTTACAATTAAGGATCCTCCCCTGGAGCCGACCACCGAAGAGAATGGTGTGGAGGTAATCTTCCAGCCCGATGAGGCTTTGTTCGGCAATTATTTCTATATATCGGAATACGTTGATTCAATGCTGAAAAACTACGTGTACCTGAATGCCGGACTTGTTATCAATTTTAACGGAAATAAATTCATCTCGAAAAACGGACTTGCTGATCTTCTTAATGAAAATATGAACAAAGAGGGACTCTACCCGATAGTTCATCTGAGGGGGGAGGATATTGAGATCGCTTTTACTCATGGATTAACATATGGAGAAGATTATTACAGCTTTGTAAATGGGCAGAATACAACACAGGGAGGATCACACCTTATAGCCTTCAGGGAAGCATTTGTAAAAACTGTCCGTGATTTTTATAAAAAAGATTATGAGCCGGCTGATATAAGATCCTCTATAATTGCTGCTGTCAGCATAAAGGTAGAGGAGCCTATCTTTGAATCGCAGACCAAAACAAAGCTTGGATCAAAGGATATGGGACCTGAAGGACCATCAGTCAGAAATTTCATCAGTGAATTCATCAAGAAGCAACTGGATGATTATTTGCATAAAAATCCCGAAACAGCCAGGATACTTCTACAGAAGATACAGGATTCGGAGAAAGAGAGGAAAGCAATATCTTCAATTCAAAAGCTCGCAAGAGACAGAGCAAAAAAAGTAAGCCTTCATAATAAGAAATTACGCGACTGCAGGATCCATTTCAATACCAACGATCCCAGAAACCTCGATTCGACGATTTTCATAACGGAAGGGGATTCTGCCAGCGGATCGATCACTAAATCAAGGAATGTTGAAACACAGGCAGTCTTCAGCCTCAGGGGAAAACCTCTCAATTCATATGGCCTGACAAAGAAAATAGTTTATGAAAATGAGGAGTTCAATCTCCTCCAGGCCGCTTTGAATGTTGAGGATGGCATTGAGGATCTGAGATACAACAATGTTGTTATCGCAACTGATGCTGATGTTGATGGTATGCATATAAGGCTCCTCCTGTTGACTTTCTTCCTTCAGTTCTTTCCCGATCTCGTCAGAAAAGGGCATGTTTATATCCTTCAGACACCTCTGTTCAGGGTAAGGAACAAGAAAGATACCAGATATTGTTATACACCAGATGAAAAGGCAAAGGCGATCAGAACGCTGGGACCTTCTCCCGAAATAACCAGGTTCAAAGGTCTGGGTGAAATCTCTCCTGATGAATTCAAGCATTTTATTGGAAAGGATATCCGGCTTGAACCAGTCAGAATGAAGAAAAACGATGCTGTGAACGGGTATCTTGAATTTTATATGGGAAAAAATACTCCAGACAGACAGGATTTTATTATTGAAAATCTGAGGGTTGAGGAAGATCTTGTAGAGGAAGA
>CAZCQC010000366.1:0-7190 GCA_964500155.1 uncultured Rikenellaceae bacterium
GAAGCTAACAAACTTTTGTCGGATCTCCCTGGTGATGGCATAAATTGACCCGCATAAAATTATATCATCCTTCCTGATCAGCGGAAATTCCATTTCAAATCGTCTGGATGGATAATTTTTGTAAAAAGTATAGCTGGCATCATTTTTCTCATTAAGAACCGCAATAGCCAGGGCAGTGCTGCCTTCCCTGAAGTGATCAGTAAATAAGGTAGATACTCCGTTTCCCCTGAGGAAGTCGTCAATTATACTGCCTATATCATCATCACCATATTCACTTATAAGATGCACCGGCAGACCAATCCTTCCAAGCGAAACAGAGCTGTTAAGCATTGCTCCTCCAGCCTTGCCTGCCTGTGGCTGACCATTTTTAAATATAATGTCAAATAATGTCTCGCCTATGGTGTAAATATTTCTCGTCATGGTAATATTTTATTTGTGTAATTGGTTATGCAGTTATGCAGTTTTGTAGTTTTGCAGTTTTGCAGTTAATTGGTTATGCGGATTTGCCGTTACGTCGTTACGCTGTTACGCTGTCATGCCTTAAAGCCTTTCTTTTCGTCACAAAGTAACACAAAGGATTTACATTTTGATACTATATTTGCTTCAATTTAAAAGTAATTAATATGAAAGCAATGATGCTGACAGGGATCCGTGATATGGAAATGAGAGAGGTTCCCGATCCGGTTCTTAAAAACCCGAATGATGTAAAGATAAGATTGCTGGTTCTGGGAATCTGCGGTTCGGATATTCATTATTACACACTGGGTAAAATAGGTTCCCAGGTTGTAAAGTATCCCTTTACTGTTGGCCATGAATGTGCTGGAGAAGTCATAGATACCGGATCTGAAGTAACCCGTGTAAGAAAAGGTGATATCATAGCTGTTGAACCGGCAATGTGGTGTGGTACATGCGATCAATGCCTTTCGGGAAGGTATCATACATGCCGGGATCTGAAATTTCTTGGTTGTCCCGGACAGGCTGACGGATCACTTTCAGAATATATTGTTATGCCCGAAAACAGCTGTTTCCCTATACCGGGCAAGCTTACACCCGATCATGGTGCCATTTCAGAACCACTGTCCATAGGTGTTTATGCAGTTAAAAAATCTGGACCTGTAAAAGGTGCAAAAATCGGTATTCTGGGATTTGGCCCTATCGGCATGAGTGTAATGCTGGCTGCAAAAGCACAGGAAGCCGGAGAGATTTATGTTACGGATAAAATTGATCAGAGACTTTCACTGGCTGATAAAGAGAAGGCTGCATGGACAGGCAATCCCCTGAAAGATAACACTACTGAAAGAATAAGACTGAAAGAGCCTCTTGGCCTTGATGTTGTATATGAATGCTGCGGACAACAGGAGGCTGCCGATCAGGCAATTGATATACTCAAACCAGGTGGTCGCCTTATTATAGTCGGCATACCCGAGTTTAAAAGATGGACTCTTAGCGTTGATGACACCCGGCGCAGGGAAATATCAATTCAATTTATAAGACGACAGGTTGGCTGTGTTGATGAAGCTCTCGAAATGATGTGTAACGGTAAAATCGATGTTGGTAACATGGTTACTCACCGGTTCCAGTTTAAAAACTCAAAAGAAGCATTTGACCTCGTATCTGATTATCGCGACGGAGTGATGAAAGCGATGATAGATTTTTTACCCCCAACCCCCTAAAGGGGGCTATAATGAAGTCCCCGCCAGCTGGCGGGGGTTTAGGGGCTATTGATCCAATAGCTTTCTGTACCTCAGCAAAGCTTCAATAAAATAGTAATCAGCATATGAAAGAGGCACATCAACTTCACTGTTCCCTGGAAGCGAGCCAACGCTGTGCATCAGAATAAAATCTCCATTCTCACCTTCCCTTGCAAGGTAGGCAGGGGAAGCCAGGGTGCGTATTTGTTTTTCAGCAATATCGAGATATTGAGTTTTTTTCCCATCCCCGACGTAATTGCTGAGTTCTATAAGTGCTGAAGCCATTATTGCACCAGCTGAAGCATCTCTTTTTGCATCGGGGATGCCCGGAGCATTATAGTCCCAGTATGGAATCTTATCCACCGGCAGATTGGGATGGCTTATGAGATAATCTGCTATATCCTCTGCCTGATCAAGATATCTCTGCAGACCTGTTTCACGGTACATCACCGTATATCCATACAATCCCCAGCTTTGTCCGCGCGACCAGGCAGATCCGTCAGCAGCACCCTGGGCAGTTTGCTTAGCCTCAACATTACCGGTGATAGTATCATATGATACTACATGCCAGGTGCTAAAATCAGGTCTGAAATGGTTTTTAATTGTTGTATCTGAATGAGTTACTGCAATCTTGTAATAGCTTGAATCACCAGTCTGGTTAAAAGCCCACATCAGAAACTCAAGGTTCATCATATTATCAATTATGACAGGGCATTGCCATCCTTTCCTGCTTCCCCACGACTGGATGCACCCGATGTTCGGACGAAAACGGGTTGAGAGAGATCTTGCGCCAGTTATCAAAACATCATTATAACTCTTTTCACCTGTAAGTCTCAGGCCGTTACCGAAACTGCAATAAAGCATAAATCCCAGGTCATGTGTCCCGGTATTATTTTTCTCCTTTTCAACCCTCGAAGTCATTTGAATTGCAGCATCCTTAAATTTGTCATCCTTCGAATATTCATAAAGATACCAGAGGCTGCCAGGAAAAAATCCGCTTGTCCACCAGCCGGAATTGGATGCGACAAGGGCACCTGATGCATCAGTCGTTCTTGGAAGAAGATCCGGTTTGTCCATCATTACTTCAGCCATAAGAGTGTACTGCCTTACTGAAAAAGCAAGGGATTCGTCAATAATCCTATTAATGGATTTTTCTTTATTGCATGAAGAAAGAATAACAAAAAATGCAAAACCTGTCACAAGCAATCTGTTTTTCATTAAGGTTCAGGATTTAATTATTAATGCAAAATAACTTAACTTTAAATGTAAATCAAATTTTGTTAAATTTAACTAACCATTTTTAATCTCTTCACCTATGAATAAAAAGATCTTTTTACTTACTGCATGCATCCTGACCTGCCTGACAGCAGGTGCCCAGGGTGTAGGCTCATCGCCCGAATATATAAAATCTCTGACATCAGAATGGAAAGGTGAACGATTTCCCGATGGAAGGCCAAAAGTATCAGATGCAATCCTTGAAAGGCTTAAGAATATTTCAATTGAGGAAGCCTGGGGAGTATTGAGAAATAAAGGGTATCAGAACCAGTTTGAAAGCGAATGGCATATCATAAATCCGGATGAGCCAATGACAGGAAGAGTAGTAACTGCTCAGTACATGCCTCTGCGACCTGATCTGGAGAAATATATAAAAGCTCAGGGTAAAACCGAAAACCGTGCCCAGCAGGGCGGTACAAACTCCTGGCCTATTGATGTCCTGATTGAAGGTGATGTATATGTTGCCGACAGTTATGGTAAAATTGTGGATGGAACCCTGATAGGCGACAACCTGGGTAATTCAATTTATGCCAAATCGAAAAGAGGTGTAATATTTAACGGATCGGTGAGGGACCAGGAAGGATTGAGCGAGATTAAAGGATTCAACGGGTGGATAAAAGGACAGGATCCTTCATATATCATGCAAATGAGTCTCGTTTCAATTAATGCCCCTATCAGAATAGGCAGGGCTGTTGTTCTTCCGGGCGATGTTGTGCTGGCAAAGAAATACGGAGTCATTTTCATTCCCGCCCATCTTGTTGAAGATCTGGTAATAACTTCAGAGGTCACTGCATTGCGCGATGAATTTGGTCACCTGCGGCTCCGTGAAGGTAAGTACAAGCCTGGCCAGATCGACAGCCAGTGGAGCGATGAAATTAAGAAGGATTTTATGACCTGGCTGAATAATTACCCGGGGAAACTCCCGATGACAAAAACAGAGCTTGATAATTATTTTAAAGATCGGAACTGGTAATTGGTGGTTTCTGGTGACTGGTTGCTTGTTGCTTTATAGAAAGTTTATTATGAGTGTCCGATTAAAATCTATTAAGTACGCGTTATGTAGTTGATATTATTACATTTACAAACAGATCGCCCCGATGGGGCTTATTTTTCAATTTATGAATAATTTCTACAAACAGGTCGTCCCTAACGGGACTTACGAAATTCAAGCTCCGTAGGAGTGAGCTGTTTGTAGAAATATGATCTATCATTATTTTAGCTCCGAAGGTGCGACCTGTAATTACCCAGACAGTATTGAAAGCTTATTTAAAAAAAAATTATTATGAAGAAAATATTAGAAGAAATTAAAGATCAGAACAATCAATTGAAAGAATCCGAACATACTGGTACCAGCCGGCGTAACTTCCTTAAAAAGACCGCTCTCGGGGGGATTGCCCTTGGCGGACTTATGCATTTTTCCATAGAAGATACAATCGCACAGACAACAGCCAATGTAAGCCGGGCATCAAGTCCGTCTGATCTGAAGATCACCGATATGCGCATGGCATTGATAGCCAATAAATGGATTATCAGGATTGATACAAACCAGGGTATCTATGGACTGGGAGAGGTCAGGGATGGTGCTGACGGACGTTATGCATTATTCCTGAAAAGCAGGATACTAGGTCTGAACCCCTGCAATGTTGAGATGCTCTTTAAAATAATCAGACAGTATGGGTATCACGGACGGCAGGGCGGCGGAGTATGCGCTGTGGAAATGGCACTCTGGGATCTTACCGGTAAAGCATATAATGTTCCTGCATGGCAGTTGCTTGGAGGAAGATATCGTGACAAGATAAGATTATATGCTGATACGCCCGGAGCCCGTGATCCACAGGCTTTTGCCGAAACCATGAAAAAAAGGGTTGAAGATCAGGGTTTTACCTGGTTAAAAATGGACCTTGGAATTCATGTGGTGGCTAATATCCCAGATGCACTGGTCAACACTAAATTCTGGGATGGTGCAACCGGTCAGTATGATCTCAGGGATTACATGAATTATGGCAACGCCCTGCATCCCTTCACACAGGTTCAGATCACCGACAAAGGACTGGCAGGTCTGGCCGAATATGTTGAATCAGTAAGAAATGCTGTCGGATATGAAATGCCTTTATGTGCTGACCACTTCGGGCATTTTGATATAAATAATTCAATCCGTTTTGCACGAGCAATGGAAAAATACCGGTTGGCCTGGGTTGAAGATATGGTCCCGTGGTTCTATACTGACCAGTGGAAAATTGTTTCAGATGCCATTGAAACGCCAACATGCACCGGTGAAGATATCTATATGCTTAAAGGGGGATTCAAGCCCCTGCTTGACGCAAGAGCTGTAGATATAATTCAACCTGATCTTGGAACTTCCGGTGGACTTCTTGAAACCAAAAGAATTGGAGATTATGCAGAGGAGTGCGGAGTTGCAATGGCAATGCACATGGCAGGGTCACCAGTATGTTTCATGGCAAATGTACATTGTGCGGCGGCGACCCAGAATTTCCTTGCACTTGAACACCACAGTGTCGATACACCATGGTGGAACAACCTGGTTAAGGTGACCGGCAGCAAATCCATAATCGAAAAAGGTTTTGCAAATGTGCCTCTTGATGCCCCGGGTTTAGGAGTTGAGTTGAATGAAGAGGAGTGTAGAAAGCATCTTGGAAAGGACTCAGGCTGGTTCAATCCGACTCCGGAATGGGACGCTAAAAGGTCGCACGACAGGCTCTGGAGCTAACTGATTGAATAAACCGATTAAAATGGGAAATGTATTTTCAAGAAAAAGGTGGTATCGTTTAATACCAATAGCCTTTATTACATATAGTCTTGCTTATCTGGATCGAGCGAATTTTGGATTTGCTGCGGCAGGGGGAATGGCTGAAGATCTGAATATTACAGCAGCTATGTCTTCCTTATTAGGATCGCTTTTCTTTCTTGGATATTTCTTCTTTCAGATACCCGGTGCAGTATATGCTGCCAGAAATAGTGCCAGAAAATTAATATTCTGGTCCTTGATTCTTTGGGGAGCACTGGCAATGGCAACCGGGATGGTCAGTAATGTTAATGGACTGATTGTTATCAGGTTTATGCTGGGTGTGGTCGAGAGTGCCGTTATGCCTTCCATGTTGGTATTCCTGAGCATGTGGTTTACGAAATCTGAACGTTCACGTGCCAATACTTTTTTGATACTTGGTAATCCTGCAACGATATTATGGATGTCAATTTTATCCGGCTATTTAGTAGATTCAGTTGGCTGGCGCTGGATGTTTATCCTGGAAGGATTTCCGGCTATTATCTGGGCATTTTTGTGGTGGCGGCTCGTTGTAGACCGACCCAAAGACGCCAAATGGTTGACTAATATTGAGAAGCAAGATTTGCAAGCCCAGCTGGATATTGAACAACAATCGATTAAACCGGTTAAAAACTACGCAGTGGCTTTCAGATCCAGGATCGTAATTTTACTTTGTCTGCAATATGCTTTATGGTGCATCGGAGTTTACGGATTTGTAATGTGGCTGCCATCTATCATTAATGCCGCTCCTGATTCGGAAATAGTAAAAACCGGGTGGCTGGCATCAGTTCCTTATCTTTTGGCAATTATCGGTATGTTGACTGCATCCTATTTTTCCGATAAAACCTTAAAGCGAAAATCGTTTATCTGGCCTTTTCTGATAATCGGTTCCTTAGCCTTCTACGGTTCATACCTGATTGGTACAAGCAACTTCTGGTTATCATATATGTTGCTTATTATTGCAGGTGGAGCAATGTATGCCCCATACGGGCCATTCTTTGCAGTAATTACCGAAGTTTTGCCACGGAACGTATCTGCCGGTGCTATTGCATTGATAAACAGTCTGGGGGCTCTAGGGTCTTTTATCGGTGCTTACATAGTGGGTTATTTGAATGGAACCACAGGAGGATTTGGCGCTTCTTATATTTTCATGGCGGGTTCTCTTTTAGTTTCAGCGATATTAACAATCATTGCTTTGAAGAGAAATATCAGCGTACTACCCTCCCGGAACCATCACCATTCATAAGCTGTTCAACTTCGGAAACAGAGACAAGGTTGTAATCGCCGTGGATTGTGTGTTTAAGGCACGAAGCAGCTACCGCAAAGTTCAAAGCTTTCTGATCGTCACCGGGCCAGGTTATCAAACCATAAATCAAACCACCCATAAAAGAATCACCCCCTCCTACTCTGTCAACGATATGGGTTATCTGATATTCAGGTGC
>CAZCQC010000367.1:0-8531 GCA_964500155.1 uncultured Rikenellaceae bacterium
GTAAACCAAAGCCAGAGCATGATCTGAAAGTTAAAGCCTGAAAAATGATTGTTGAAAATATCAGAGAATACTACTATGGTGGTCATCAGTGCCCCAATACCAACGATGAAAATAACAGGGTTCTTCACCAAAACCACCGGATTCAATTTAATAAATGAATCCTTCAATGCCTGCACCACTATTTCCCAGGTTAACAAACGACTTACATTATGTTTTTCCATTTTATTCATCCTGGAATTTAAAATGTGACACCTGAATTCATTAAAAAATGTTCTACAATCGGACCTAATGCAAGCGGTGGGAAAAAGGTCAGACCGCCGACTATCAGAATCGTAATTATAAGAAATGATATAAACAACCAGTTGTCGGTCCTGAAGGTACCTGATGACACCGGGGCAATCTTTTTCCTTGCCATACTGCCTGCTATTGCCAATACCGGAACAATAATTCCAAAACGTCCTATCAACATCCCGAATCCGATCATCAGGTTATAAAAAACCGTATTTGCATTGAGCCCTCCAAAAGCACTTCCATTATTTCCGGCAGCAGAGCTGAAAGCATACAGAATCTCGGAAAGACCATGAGGACCTGAATTACTGAGGCTTGATAACCCTGGACTTATCGAGCATGCAACTGCTGAAAATAACTTAATGACAACACTGGGGGCTAAAATTGCCAGAATAGTCATCTTCATTTCGAAAGCTTCGACTTTCTTCCCAAGGTATTCGGGTGTTCGTCCGACCATCAGGCCGGCAATAAAAACAGTGAGAAAAATGAAGATAATGATTCCATATAATCCCGATCCCACACCCCCGAATATTATTTCTCCCAACATCAGGTTGAGCAAGGTTACAAGGCCTGAAAGAGGGGACAGACTATCATGCATTGCATTCACAGAACCGCTCGATGTAGCTGTGGTAGTAACAGACCACAGGACGCTGTTCATTACTCCGAAGCGGGTCTCCTTTCCTTCCATTGAACCTGAAACATCCAGAATATTGTTATGGCTGTATTCCGACCAGAGTGATATTGCAAGGCCAGCCATAAAAAGTAAAATCATTGTAAGAAATATCGCCCGTGCCTGACTCCCTGACTTCATAAAATGTCCGAAAGTAAAAACCAAACCCGCCGGAATGATAATAATGGCTAACAATTCCAGAAAGTTGGAAAAAGGAGTCGGATTCTCGAAGGGATGAGCACTATTTGCTCCAAAGAAGCCACCTCCGTTAGTGCCAAGTTGCTTAATGGCAATCTGGGACGCAGCCGGTCCAAGCGGAATAACCTGTTCAGCTCCCTGCAGAGTGATCGCCTTCTCATAATGAGAAAATGTCTGGACAACTCCCTGCCCAACAAGTGCAAGGGTAAGGATAACAGCCAAAGGCAATAGCACATAAATCACACTTCTGGTCATATCGACCCAGAAATTACCCAAAACATCTGTTGTTTTTCTTGTTAATCCGCGAATCAAAGCCAGTACAACCGCAATACCGGTTGCTGCACTTACAAAATTCTGTACAGTTAACCCCATCATTTGAACCAGATAACTCAGTGTATTTTCACCACTGTACGACTGCCAGTTTGTATTTGTGGTAAAGCTCATCGCTGTATTAAAAGCGAGATGCCAGGATACATTAGGTAATTTTTCACCATTCAGCGGCAAATATGCCTGTAACATCTGCAATAGAAACAATAGAATAAAACCAAACAGGTTGAAAAGAAGAACACCAGCTGTATAGGTCTTCCAGTTCATTTCTTCATCACTTTTTATACCAGATATCCGGTAAACCAGGTTTTCAAGCCAGCCAAAAACCGGTTTCATCATATGCTTTTCACCCATGAAAACCTTTGCCATATACTTCCCTAACAGAGGCGCAATTGTAACAAGTGCTACCAGGAAAAAGATCAGT
The DNA here is from genome assembly GCA_964500155.1 of uncultured Rikenellaceae bacterium. Taxonomy (GTDB): domain Bacteria; phylum Bacteroidota; class Bacteroidia; order Bacteroidales; family VadinHA17; genus LD21. The sequence goes on from CAZCQC010000367.1 coordinate 1,908, forward strand.
TGAATTGCTTCATTCATTTCTCTTCGACATTAAATCGCAGTTTGAACCAAAAAAACAGGGCCTGTTAGTTATTGAATTGAATTATAGGGTTATCATCTGATTAAAATTTATCGGGCCGTAAAAGAGTATATATCAGGTAACCCAGGATCAGCAGAGCAATAATTCCTCCGATTATATAACTTACAGAGTTGGTAGAAGATGCCGTTTCAGGCCGGACAAGCAGAACTAATGTATTCATGGCGGATCAAATTAAACCGATGTAAAAATGCGACAGAATTGATAAAGATTTTATAAGTATTAGTTTTCGGGTATAAAGATTTTATAAGGATGCAGTTTACTAATCATTATTGAACGGAGAATATTTGAAACTAGAATGAGATTACTTTCGGTGAACTCATACTTTTATTCGGACACTATTGTTTACTAATTCTGAATTAGTGACCACCGGATCAATCTTTTTCTTTTAAATTTGGATATTGGAAACAGACATCAACATACTGGTTATTGATGATGAGGTCCAGATTCGAAGACTTCTTGAGATCACTTTAAACCTTAATGGATATAAAGTTTCTGAAGCAACGACAGCCAAAGAAGGAATAGTTTCAGCAGCTACTCATAATCCGGCATTAATAATCCTGGATCTTGGTCTGCCGGACGAAGACGGCTTATCGGTTCTCAGTAAGCTAAGGGAATGGTTTAGGAATCCCATAATTATTCTATCAGTCAGAAACTCTGAAGATGATATAATTAAAGCCCTTGACTCCGGAGCAAATGATTATCTTACAAAACCATTCAGAACAGGGGAATTACTGGCCCGCATAAGAACAGCATTAAGACAGGTACAGAATAAAACAGAGACCAGTTCTGCTTTATCATTCGGAACTTTGTCAATTGACCTGGCTGGCCATATAGTCAGGAAGAATAATAATCTTTTAAAATTAACATCAACTGAATTTTCTCTGCTGGCACTGATGGCAGGAAATTCAGGAAGAGTATTAACACATCAGTATTTATTAAAAGAAGTCTGGGGACATAGTTACTCAGATCAGACACAATATTTACGGGTATTTGTTGCACAGTTAAGAAAAAAAATAGAAGACGATCCCGCTCATCCTTCTCTTATAATTACCGAATCAGGAATTGGTTATAGATTTGGTAATTAGATTATTAAAATGCCGATTTGACTAATACAACAAAAGGACTAAGTTGCGGTTTCTTTATAAAATCTATGTAAATCTAAGGGTAATCCTTACATCAAACGGATCAGATCCGGTCACATCTGTAAGTTCTGTCGCCACCTGAGTGGCAGGCTGGAGATTGTAACAGCATATGTTTTGTCTGGGAAGACGTTCTGGAGATCATGATATTGTTTTACAATAATTAATGTACCTATATCAGTACATTTTTTACCTGAAACATTATGATGTTTGCACTACAGGATTTTATTCAGTTATCATATGGAGCCTTATTTTTCTCAGCGCTCCGGTAGTTTTATATGTAGTAATTCCAAAAGGTACAGATGATTCTACTTCCGATCTTAATGACAGCCTTGAATTCTCTATTGTAAAATCGACAATTTTTTCGCCCTCAATCCAGGCTTCAATTTTCCTGTCGGTAACCCTGAGACGGATAGCATACCACCATCCTGATGCAAAACGGTATTGGTTACCTGTCTGATTGTTGGCAGCATCATATCCGTCAATAGAGCTCAGTCCCACAACTGATCCTCCCCAACCTCCAAGCACCAGGGTTACAAAGGATTCTTTAACCGGAAATGTCATTCCGCAAAAAAAGTCTCTTCCATCGACCCGTTTGGCATCAAGATTAATCTCATAATTTGTTTTTGGAAAATCTTCAGTCCACCTGATACCGGAAATTAATTCACCCTTATCAATAACGATACAACTATCAACAATGGAAACGTTTCCGTGTCCCTCAAAATCTATAATCTCCCAATTATCCAAAGAGACTCCATTGAAAAGGAGTTTATCCTCCTGGATCTTGTTGCTACCCATCATTATTAAGGTGGCATATGCTAATAGTAATATATTCATATTATTGATCATTTGTTGAACTTATTCAAGTTTATAAACAGCAGCCGATACAGGTGGCAGCTGAACTGTATCGGTGCCTTTTTTCCCGATTCTGTAACTGCTTTTCGAAGTATTCCCGATAGTGAACACACTTTTGCTTGCTCCTGCGGATAAGATTGTTGCTTCAGCTTTCTTGTCCGAGGGATTAATGGCGATTACATATTTTTCGCCTTCAGCCCAACGCATGAACACCATAGGATAAGGTTTGTTAACGTCGCTGATAAATTTCCAGTCACCGGTATTGCCGATTGCTACTGATGTAGCACGCAGATCGAGTAACAAACGCACATAATTCAACAGTGAGTTAGGGTCTTTATCTTCCGCAGCAACAGTCGGACGATCAGGATCAGGGTCGAGAGGAATATATATTTTATCTGCCGGAGCTGTCGAGAAACCCGCATTTGTGTTGCTGTCCCACTGCATTGGAGTTCGCGATCCGGAACGGTTTCTGCTGCCCTCAATATCGGGCATACCTTCGATAAATTTCATGCCTATCTCGTCGCCGTAATAAATAAACGGAATACCCGGTAAAGTCAGGAAAAATGTCATAGCCACCTTCAATTGTTCATTATCGCCGCGTTTAACGTTGGCCAGTCGGTTACCGTCGTGGTTTCCGGTTGGTGATGACATATATCCTGCCTTGACAGTGTTATCATATTGATCCTTAAATGCTTCATACCAGTCGTTCACAGTACCCTGACCGGCTTTGTCGAAATATACTTGTTTATTGGGGTCTCCTCCACGTCCTCTTGATACCAGAGTGCCGCCGCGGAAGAAATCGATATTGAAACCTCCTTTGATAGATAGTTTAGGATTGAACCATTCGGCTATCAGCACGCCCTCCGGAAATTTTCCTCCAAACCACCCGGTCATCTCCTGCCATAATTTTATTGTAGCAGATTTATCAGCGTCGTTTTTCACAAGGCTAGCCGCCAGATCAACGCGGAAGCCGTCGATACCCTTATTCATCCAGAAAGAGATAATGTCTTTTAACTCCTGCAGTACAGCTTGAGGACCCGGTGCGTCAACCGGCTGCTCCCACGGATGGTTCGGATTAGGGTTAGCGTATCCGTAGTTGAGTGCAGGCTGGATGTCGTAGTAGTTCTTAATATAATATTTACCCCTTGGTGCATTTGCTTCCACCCAACGCGAGGCTTCTGCTGTTGTAAGGTCGGAAGGTTTTTCGGCCGCCCAGATGTAATAATTGCTGTACTGGAGATTAGGATCCTTCTCCTTTGATTGCCGGAACCAGGAGGATTTGTCGGATGAGTGTCCGGCCACCAGGTCCATAACTACGTGCATACCTGATTTATGTGCAGCCTTTACAAATTCAATCAAATCAGTATTCGTGCCGAAACGCGGATCCACCTGATAGAAATCTATCACATCGTATCCACCGTCCTGGAATGCCGATTTAAAAACAGGGTTGAACCATATAGCGTTTATACCTATTGATTTGATATAATCCAGTCTTGACTGTACCCCTTTGATATCACCGAAACCATCTCCGTTACTATCCTGATACGATGACGGATAAATCTGATAAAAGACGGAACTTTTCAGCCAATCCGGGTTATTTCGTTGTGCGAAAGAAGCCACACAAATCAAAAGACCCGCTAATATAATTTTCAGCTTTTTCATTAGAAATGAATTGTTTTTATATGAATTATTCTCAAATGGATCATACAGAAGTGCCGGAGGAGAGAGCCAGTTCATGGCTCGCAAGTTAAAAAAACAATATCATAAAAGAAAGGAGTCATGATGTTCATAAATGATTAATACTTTTATAAAAAATTCATGGAATTTGTAACTTTAACCACAGAGGATTAATAACCTAAAATTGCAGCAGGATGTTACTCCTTCTACCATGTAATGAATACATACCTGGTAAGTTGAAAAACATTGCAGAGAAAGGAATCTGAGATAAAAAATTAATATCTTACAATCCGTAGTAACTGGTATAATTTTCTTGAACAATCAAAAGAGAAAACTGATGAAAATAAAATTTACAAGGAGAAAGTTTTTACAGGCAGCGGCAATCACTACAACGGCAGTTATTCTTCCCTCAGTCAAGGGAGCTGCAGATTTACCAAATAGTGATTCATCGGGTTTAAAGTCCATGGAACTGCCCAAACGCAGGTTAGGACGGACCAACAGAATGGTCTCATGCATAGGATTTGGAGGGGGTTCCCGCTATTGCAACTGGGAGGCTGATGAAAATATCCTGCAAAAACATATAGATCATGCAATTAAACTCGGGATTACCTATTTTGACTCTGCACGATCGTACGGCAATGGACTTGCTGAAGAGCGTTATGGGAAATTCCTTATTCCAAAATACAGGGATCAGATATTTCTCAACTCTAAAACGATGGAAAGGACCTATGACGGAGTGATGAAGGAGATTGAAATATCACTGAAAACCTTAAAAACCAATTATCTCGATCTCTACTGTATGCATGCCATCGATAGCGCTAAGGATGTTGATGTCCTGCTAAGCCCTTCAGGAGGGTACAAAGCAATTTTAAAACTGAAGAACGAAGGCCTGGTGAAGAACATTGGTTTTTCGTTTCATAAATGGAACGAGGCATCCCGGAGATCATTTGAAGAATTTGATGTTGATGCGGTCCTTTGCGTCATAAATGCTTCGAAGTACAATGGAAATGAGGATGGATTCTTACCACTTGCCGCGAAAAGAGATGTCGGGATCATTGCAATTAAGATTATGGGACAAAATGCTCTCATCGGAAATGTTTCAGGTGATGATCTGTTAAGGTATGGACTCAGCCTGCCTATTTCAGTTGCAAATATTGGGATGGATGGCTTTTCACCCCTCGAATCCTGTGTGGAAGTCGGGAAAGAACCATTACTTTCTGAAACAGAAGCCAAAGAGATTGTGTTAAAACTGAATTTTGATCCAAAAGTCACCAAACTTCCCTATTTTACAGGATAATGATAATGTGCAGGATTGCAATTGTCAGTTAAAATAATTCGGAACAACCGCCTATTAACCATGAGGAAATACCTCCTTCTTTCTTTAATCTTTATTTTTGTATTCTGTTCTAATCTGTTACCACAGGATTCAACTAAAATCAAATCGGAATTCCTTCCCTATCTGTTTGGTATCCTGAAAACTAAGGTCGAGTTTGACCTGAATAACTCATTAATGAGGTTTGAAGTAAGGAATGCGAGGTTTGGAGCTACCGGGAAAATAAACCAATATATGTCATATAAGATTGAGCTGGATCTATCGGATGAAGGCAAAATGAAGATGTTGGATGCTTATGTCAAGTTTGTTCCGGTAACTAATCTGGGATTCTACTTAGGGCAGAGAAAGATCCCTTTCAGCACAGATTATATGCGTAACCCTGCCGAGAATATTTTTGCAAACCGGTCATTTTTAGCAAAATATATAAATGATGGTATGCGAGATATCGGATTCTATGCTGAATATAATGTTCCGGGAAAAACCCCAGTCAATATCATTCTCGGAGCAGTGAACGGGACTGGGAATAATAATCCTCAGTGGATCGAAAAGCCTAACCTGGTCAGCAGGATATCAATCGGATCTGAAAAAGGGATAAAGTTAACTGGAAATTTTTATTACGGCGAAGCCCTTTATCAGAAACATCTTACCATGTTCGGCGGAGAATTCAGGTATACTGACGGATCTTATTTCATCGAATCGGAATATATCAGGAGAAATTGGAGAGATACTGTATCTGTAAGTCAATCTGATGAAGGATTATACATTCACTCATATTATAATTTCACGAGAGATGAAAAGATGATTTACAGGATAACTCCCGTTGCAAGATTTGATTTGATTGGTAATTCAGTTTTTTCAGATAATATAGATGCCAGCAGACTTACTTTCGGAATCAATATCGGATTCGAACCAAAACAATTTTATTCCGAAATCAGACTGGATTATGAGAAATATTTTAAGCGTAACCTTCCGACCCATAACGATAAACTGACTTTGGAATTTATTGCCAGATTCTGAATTTTGACGATGCCCCGTTTTTCCGTTTTGAATTACAAAGTGTATTTAAAAAAAAAATTAATACTCCCTTATCAGGTTCTCAAGAGCTTTTAAATGCTGCCTGAACTCGGTCATCCCTGTTTCCGTTGCCGAGTAGCTGGTATTTGGTTTACGGCCGATAAACCGTTTATTGACCTTTATCATCCCCTTTTCCTCCAGAGCTTTCAGGTGACTGGCAAGATTCCCGTCGGTTACATTCAGAGTCTCTTTCAGGCTGTTGAAATCATAGGTCTCATTTACCATCAGGACTGACATAACCCCTAATCTTACCCTGCTTTCGAATACCTTGTTTATGTTCGAAATAAGATCTTTCATGCTTCGTATTTTCTGAACATTGCCAGTCCGTAGATAATATGAAGTATGCCAAAACCGAATATCCAGAATAGAAGGCCCCAGCCGGGAACTAAAGCTGATACAAGCCCGGTAATTATTTCGAGTATACCGAGGTAAAAAATCTCATCAAAGGTAAACTTCCCTGCACTTACC
>CAZCQC010000368.1:0-2540 GCA_964500155.1 uncultured Rikenellaceae bacterium
AAATAGATGCTAAAAAGGGAAATATCTACCTAAAATAAGGTGATGTTGAAAAAGTCCTCCTCTGCCTTTTTACCCCTAAATCCCCGCCAGTTGGCGGGGACTTATTGATTTAGTGATGTTTATAAAGCCCCGCCAGCTGGCGGGGTTGGGGGGTAAACCTCCACCTTTTCAATAGGTCCAAAATGTTGATTTACAGCATTTTTAGATATGCCACTAGAGTTTTGATTTAAAAATTTCTAATCCCTCGTCGAGCCATTTTTTATACTCTTCCACATTCATATTTGTTGGCATCGGCTTGTTCAACGGGTTACCTTCATGATCAGTTATCACATATAACGGGAGGGCATTGGTTTTGAATTTTGAGATTTCCAGGTCTTCATTTATCTTTCCGATCGTCTTCTTTATTTTCCCGTCAATAGCAGACGTTATCCATTCAGATTCAGGCAATAATGTCCTGTCATCAACATAAAGCCCTACAATCACAAAATTATCCCTGAGACGTCTCAATACCTCCGGGTCGGACCATACTTTAGCTTCCATAAGCTTGCAATTAGCACAAGCATGCCCCTTAAAATCAAGAAAGACAGGTTTTCCCTGCTCCTTTGCACAATTCAACCCCTGCCAGTAGTCATAATAACCCGTCAGTCCAAGGGGCATGTCAAATATATCCCCATGCTTCGGGGTTGAGCAGAGTTCACTGGTAAAAACCGAAGATGGAGCAGGGGAAGATGAGGCAGAGCTTAATGGCAATATCCTTGCCAGGTTGAATTTTGATGTCTCAGGTGATGGCAACAGGGCAGATAATCCTTTGAGGGGGGCCCCGAATAATCCGGGAATAAGATACACAACAAATGAAAATACGGCAATTATAAGGAAAAGTCTGAAAGTTCCTATGTTAGGGAGGTCGCTGTCGTGACTGAACCTGATCTTGCCCATCAGGTAAAGTCCCATCAGAGTGAATAATACAATCCATATTGCAAGATAAACATCTCTGGACAGGATATTGAAAGAATAAACACTGTCGATAGTCATCAGGAATTTTAAACTGAAAGCAAGCATAATAAAACCGAGCACCACCTTGACTGAATTAAGCCAGCCGCCCGATTTTGGCATCTTGTTCATTATTGAGGGGAAGAGTGCAAAAATTGTAAATGGCAAAGCGAATGCAAGCCCAAAGCCCAGCATTCCTATTGTCGGCCGCAGCACATCGCCTGATGCTGCCTCAACCAGGAGAGCGCCCACAATTGGTCCTGTGCAGGAAAAAGAAACAATCACAGTTGTCAGTCCCATGAAAAATGCTGCTATCAGCCCGCCTTTATCAACCCTTGAATCGGCGCTGGAAACCCATTTGTTTGGCAAAACGATCTCAAATGCACCAAAAAAGGATATGGCAAAAAGAACAAACAAGGCGAAAAACAGGAGATTTGGGATCCAGTGAGTGCTCAGGGTATTTGCAAAACCAGCACCTGCACTCGTTAGCGATACAATAATTCCAAGAAGGGAATAGATAAGTACAATTGAAACTCCGAAAATCAATGCTTTGATGACCGATTTAGTCCTGTTCTCAGATCCCTGTGAGAAAAATGCAACTGTCATCGGGATCATCGGAAAGACACAGGGAGTAAGTATTCCTGCGAAACCTGCCAGTAGAGATAACAGAAAGAACTTAAGGAATCCTTTTCCCCCCGTACCGGTGCCGGGTGTTATATTCTGACTTTCAACAGATCCAACTGTTTCTGAATTTGAATCTCCGATTTTTATCGAAAACTCGACATCTTTCGGAGGTGAACAGGTCGTATTATTGCACGACATGAAATTAACAAGTCCTGTAACTGTAAATGATGAGCTTTGAGAGGTTACTTTCTGACGGAACTCCGCTTTTTCGCTGAAGGATTTTATCTTAAAACCGAAGGCTTCATCAAAAACCTCTTCCGGTTTTGTAACTTCAAAAGTCTTACCGTCAAGGGTAAAGCCAGAGGGTGTATTTATCGTAAAGGAGGTCGCAATAGGCCCGCCCTCCGGGATCTCCATAGCATAAATATGTGAACCCTTTTCAATTTCAGCAGCGAAAATAAGCTCATAGGTGTTGTCCCCTTTCTTTTCGTAACTGAAATCCCAGGTTACTGGATCATATATCTGTGAATTGGCGCTGAATGAAACAAGCAGAATAGCGGCAACTGTGAATATGGCTCTTTTAAGCATAAAACTGGTTTTATTATTTTGCAAAAATAGCAAATCTTTGTCAACCCCCTAAATCCACCCAGCGAGGGATTTTATTATATATAACTAATACAGCCCCCCCTTGGGGGGGTTGGGGGGTGGTTTTAATATGGAAAGTTGTTTAGAGCCAGCTCTGAATTATGCCAGGTCAATTTCATTATCATACCGGTCAAAAAAATGATATTCAAGCATATGGTATGAAGTGACTGCCTGAACTTTAAGGAGGATCTTATATTTGAAATTCCACCTCCTGTACATTGGGAATATCCCTTTTTTAAGGAATGAGGCTACAAATGGATGGACGTTCAGGATAATATTCC
>CAZCQC010000369.1:0-17468 GCA_964500155.1 uncultured Rikenellaceae bacterium
GTATGGGGTATGGGGTATGGGGTATGGGGTATGGGGTATGGGGTATGGGGTATGGGGTATGGGATATGGGGTATGGGGTACGGGGTATGGGGTACAGGGTACGGGGAAGACAAAAAAATCGAAACGATAAACGACCCAGCAACCAGTAACAAGGAACCAGCAACATTAACTAATTGATTGCAATTCAAATTCTAAAAATAACCTTTATGAAGAAACTTTTTCCCTTTATCATCATTTGTGCTTTCGCATCATCAATAATTGCACAGGATCTGCCAGCGGGCGGCCCACCTCCACCAGAAGGCAGACAGCAGATGCAGCAAACACCTGATGTTTTCATTCCATTTGACACAAAAAATACCAGCCTGGTGTTGAGAGTCAGCGGCAGAGACGGCAGATTGTACCAGTCGTATTTCGGCCCGAAGCTTGATCCTGACAATCTTAAACAGACAAGGGATGCAGGCCACCTTGCATATGCGACATTTGGTACAGATAATCTTTTTGAACCGGCTGTCCGTGCAACCCATAACGATGGGAATCCTTCTCTGGAGCTGAAATTTGTCAATCAGTCATTTGAAACATCGATTGGAGGAAAGAGTGATGTCACCCTTAACAAGATCTTGCTAAAGGACCCCGTCTACCCCTTCGAAGTAACACTTAATATTAAAACCTATGAGGATGAAGATGTCATTGAGCAGTGGGTGGAAATAAAGCATACTGAAAAAAAACCTGTCACGATTTTCAACTATGCATCATCAATGCTCCATTTCGATGCTGAAAAATACTGGCTCACACAGTTTCATGGCGACTGGGCTGAAGAGGTGAAAATGCAGGAAAGCCAGCTTACGGCCGGGATTAAAATTCTTGACACAAAGCTCGGAACAAGGGCTCATATGTACCAGACACCCGTTTTCATGCTATCGCTGAATGAACAGTCGGATGAGAACACTGGTCACGTAATTGCCGGTACTCTTGGATGGTCAGGTAATTTCAGGTTCCTTTTTGAACTGGACGAAAAAGGTTCGCTAAGGGTAATTTCAGGAATAAATCCGTTTGCTTCCGAGTATTCACTTGAACCCGGAAAAGTATTCAGAACTCCTTCAATGATTTTTACATACTCCAACCAGGGCAAAGGACAGGCAAGCCGGAATATCCACCGTTGGGGAACAAAATACGGAGTGCTTGATGGAACCGGGTCCCGCATGACACTTCTTAATAACTGGGAGGCCACGGGATTTAATTTTGATGAAAAGAAGCTTTCGGCAGTTCTTGATGATACAAAAAAAATGGGACTCGATGTATTCCTGCTTGACGACGGTTGGTTCGCGAATAAATATCCAAGGAACAATGACCGGGCAGGCCTGGGTGACTGGCAGGAAAACAGGGCCAAGCTTCCAAACGGCCTTGGCTATCTTGTAAAAGAAGCCGACGCTAAAGGGGTCAGATTCGGGATATGGATAGAACCTGAAATGGTCAACCCGAAGAGCGAACTCTATGAAACCCATACCGACTGGATACTGAAGCTTCCCAACCGGCCGGAGCATTACTACAGGAATCAGCTTGTGCTCGACCTTACGAATCCCAGGGTACAGGAGTTTGTATATAATGTTGTTGATGGCATGCTTACCACTAATCCCGGCATCGCATTTATTAAATGGGACTGCAACAGGATGATGACCAATGCTTACTCGGTCTATCTGAAAGACAAACAATCACATCTCTATATTGATTATGTTAACTGTCTTTACAGCGTTCTTGAACGCCTTCGCCAGAAATATCCGCATCTGCCTGTAATGCTATGTTCGGGGGGTGGCGGAAGGGTCGATTACGGAGCACTTAAATATTTTACGGAATTCTGGGCAAGCGATAATACCGATGCCCTCGAAAGGATCTACATTCAGTGGGGCTACTCTTACTTTTTCCCGGCAATCTCAGTTTGTAATCATGTCACATCATGGGGCAAGCAAACGCTGAAATTCAGAACGGATGTTGCGATGATGGGGAAACTGGGCTATGATATCGAGGTAGATAAACTGACTGAGAATGAATTGAAGTTCAGTCAGAATGCAATTGTAAACTATAACAGGATAAAGGATATCATCTATACCGGTGATCTTTACAGGCTGATCTCCCCTTATGAGGAAAACAGGGCTGTGATGATGTATGTAAGTGATGCAAAGAACAGGGCTGTATTGTTCGGTTACACCCTGAATTCGAGATACGGAGAGACCTTAAATCCTGTTAAGCTTCAGGGGCTCGATCCTGCAAAAACTTACAAAGTCCAGGAGATCAACGTTTCCAATGAGGGAAGAAGAGGACCGGGAATGGGAGGTCCTGGAATGTCTCAAAGCGGCAGAACCTATACCGGTGATTTTCTTATGAAGGTTGGGATCAATGTCGGTTCAAATTCGCCATTGACAAGTGTGGTATATGAAATAACGGAATAATGAACTTATCATCGCGATTGGGTGAATTTTAACCAGGTTTTAATTCTCCGTCCCTCAGATAAAGGACCCTGTCAGAATGCCTTACGATCCTTTCATCATGACTGGCTATTATGACGCATCTGTTTTCATCGCGTGAGCTTCTTTTCAGAAAATCAATAACTTCCATGCCTTGTTTTGAAGACAGGCTTCCTGTGGGTTCATCTGCTATTATTAATTCTGCTCCATTGATAAGTGCACGGGCAATAGCAACTCTTTGTTTTTCACCCTGACTGATCTTGTTTGGAAATGAGTCAGCAAGATGGTCAACTTCAAATCTCTTCAGGTAATCCTGTGCTTTTAGTCGGGATTCTTCTTTTCCAGCTCCGGTAAACCTTCTAACCATCATTACATTTTGAATCACAGTCAATGAATCGAGTAGATAGAATGTCTGAAAAATAAACCCAAGTTTCGAGGCCCGGAGTGACTGAAGCTCCTTTTGTGTATATTCTTTTACAAGCTTTCCGAAAAGGTAAATTTCACCTGAAGTGGGGCTTTGAAGTCCGGCCAGCAGGGTAAGGAATGTGGTTTTTCCGCTACCGCTAGGGCCCAAGAGCAAAATCATTTCACCGGGACTTGCAGCAAATGAAATACCTCTGAGTGCGGGAGTTCCGCCATGCGGTCCTTCGTACCTTTTTGTAACATTAACAAGCCTGACTATATGACTGGTGTTTTGAATCATAATTACATGAATACTTCCATGGGATAAATTTTTCGTATTCTCCGGTTCGGAATAACTGAACTTATAAGACTGATTAACAATACCCCTGATGAAATAACAAGTATCTGGATAACAGATGATTTCGCAGAGACTTCAGGAAATATTTTTTCGACAATCCCGATCATCGGGAAGAAAATTACAAGAGCAAGGATCACTCCGGTCAATGATAACATCATTGATACTCTGATAACCAGCCATGGGATAAATCCCTGTGGAGAGCCAAGCACTTTCATAATTGCAAAGTCTTTGCGTTTTTCAAGCACACTTACCGACAGGATCAGGCTTAATATTGCCGTGAGCACAATGGCAGAAATTAAAGTGACAATAAAAAGCAACGGAATAATACCACTGTCCATTTCCTGAATATTGATTTTAATGAAAGTACTTTTAGTAAAAACCGCAGTATTGATTAATTCTGATTGAATGTCTGATTTTAATCTTTCAATATCTGATCCTTTGTCAGCGAAAATCTGAAAACAGGATACCACATTTTTAAATCCGATTATTGTGTGAGCCTCATTAATGGATATGAATGCATACTGGATGACAAACATATTTGTGCCGGTACAAATACCTGTAACAGTCAGCGAATCGTCCCTGATCCGGATTTTGTCCCCTGTTTTAATTTTATATTTGGCTGCAAATGCTTTATCCAGAACAATTTCATTATCTGATTTAACATTTCGTCCTTTTATTATGACCGGGGGTCCGCCTTTCCCGCTTGCGGGATCGAATCCGGTAAGATATAAAGTAGCATTCAGATCATTTTGAAGTTTCACTGACGCCAGAATGAAGAAAACAGGTGAAACTGATTTAATCCCCTCAATTTTTGTCAGATTTTCCTCATAGGCTGCCGGCAGAAGTGATGTACTTCGTAAAATATTTGTGGCATGTTCCTGCATTACCCAGAGGTCAGCATCATTTGCTCTGACGTACTCTACTGATCCGTAAGATACTCCTTTGTAAATTGCAACAAGGAATAGCATCAGAAGGGCACAAAGAGATATGCCAAATGCAGTAAGAATATATCTTACACGGTGTTCAGCCAGGATATTTAAAGCATACATAATCAATCGAACATTGGTACATTCAGCTTCAGCCTGCCTTTTATCCTGGTAAATATATCTCTGATATCTGTCCCAGTGATAGTTATTCCATGATTTTTAAGTCCTATTTCTGCTCTTCCGGGATCCGGAGTGGTTCTTAAAAGATCTACAACGTTTTCAGCAAGTTCCCTTGTACCGCATGGATAGGTTTGCGTCGTGCACAGAATGTTATCTATCCAGGCATGCACATGAACGATAGCTCCTGTCTGAGGGAACTCACGGTAAATCATATAATGTTCTATCGCATCGACCGAAACCCTTGTCCGGGGATCATGCACGCGGGGAACTGAAATCTGCATCGCCCCATCCATCTCATCATAACCTTTAATAAGGAGCAGGTCTTTCCCGAGTCCCTGTAATTGAGATTTGTCAACTCCCCGTGCTGTCATCCAAAAGGATGTGCCTTCAGTTTTGTAAAAGACATTCCTTATGCTCAGATTACCATAACTGAGTCCTTTTATCTGATAAAGCCTGAAAAGATGATCAATGAGATCCTGATCCAGATATTTTGTCAACGGGAAAGGAGCCGGAAGGACACCAAGAATTTTCAGCTCTTTCGCAAAAATAATGAGATCTTCAATTTCAGGAATCTTCTGGTCTTCTTTTATTTTAAGGTCCGGATCAATCTTGTTTTTGAGAACAAAGTGTGATGATATTACCGGGAGCATATATTCAAACATCTTCTCAGGGCTGAATTTGAACCTGACAAATCCAACCTCGGGAGTAATGCTGTATCCTATAACATTATCATTCCTGCCATTGTCAACAATGGTGAACATCATATTTGAAAGTGTTTTTACCAGAGCTATATAACAGGCTGACTTCATGTCTGTTCTGTAAGTCTTAAGCAGGGCGATGGATATTACTTTTTCTTCCTGTCCCTTCCTTACATATGCTTTTGGTTTATCAAGATCTATCAGATTAAGGACAAAATCCGATTTCCCGACAGGATCAATTAATTCATTCCCTTTCCATATTATTTCATTCAGCAGTGAATTAAAGTTTTTTCCGGGGCCGGGAATTTCCGGAATCTTTATGACTTTAAACTTCATAAACTGACATATTTTTTTTTAACTTTCAAAACTTATCATGAGAAACCATATCGTCAAATGATTCTCTTTCACGGAGAAGTCTGTGTCTGCCGTTCATCGCTGACACAATAGCCGGACGCGGAAATCCGAATGATGATTCCCATGATGTAAAGTAAGCACCACTGTCCATTACAGCAATTATTTCTCCCGGAACCACTTCAGGCATCTTTTTATTACGGTAAACAATATCTGCGCTGAAACAACCCGGGCCGGTAATTGTTGCTTTCCCTGAATTTTTTCGGTTAACATCATTGCAAAATATTATTTCATGATGCTCGTAAAAGGTCGGCATTGTCAGTGTACCGATACCTGCATCCGCAACGAGCCACCTTTTTATTCCTTTACGTTCTTTGACCTGGTGTATTTTCAACAGAAGCAACTGATTGGGACTTGTAATACATCTTCCCGGCTCAAAAATCAGCTCCGGAAGCTTTCTGTTTTTAAACAGATCTACCACTCCGGATACGACAGAATCTGCATATTTACTGAATGAAACATTGTTGTTATGCAACCTGCGGGAAGGAAGACGTTCAAATGTCTGATAAAGGAACATTTCCATAGTTGTCATCTCCCTTGAATCGGGAACTCCAAGACCTCCGCCTACATCTAATACATCTATAGTATATCCTGATTGATGAGCATAATTTATTATTTTATTAAGCTTTAAAAGCGCTTTCCTGTAGTCATCAGGATTCTGAATGCCAGTTCCGATATGAAAATGAAATCCCCTGAATTTGATTTTAGGCATTTTCCTGATAATTTCCATGGCATGAATTACTTCACCCCCTTTAAGATCCAACCCGAATTGGGATCCGCTTCGACCAGCTGTAGCGCTTCCTGTGTTCATGCCTGCCGGGACAAAATCCGGATTAACTCTCAGGAGAATATCTGTCGATTTATTCAGATTATTGCAAAGATTATTAATCTGTACAAGCTCATAGATTGAGTCCACATTTATTAACCTGACATCATTTTCAAGGCAATGGGTTATCAGCCTTTCTGTTTTGTACGGTCCGTTTAATATTATCCCACTGCCTTTGAAGCCAAGCTTAAGAGCAAGCATAAGCTCGTACTCGCTCATTATTTCAGAGTTGAGTCCTGCTTCTTTGATTATTTTAATAATTCCCGGAACAGGATTGCATTTGAAAGCAAAATGGACAGATGTTTTTTCAAGATATTTTGCTTTTACGGTGGTAAGGAATGATATTGCAGTTTGTTTAAGCCTTTCCTCATTTACAACGTGTAATGGAGTTTCATAAATATTGCTTAACTGAACCGTACTGCAACCTCCAATGACAAGCACGTTTGACTTATCAGCATCAAGTTCCCATTTATCAATAATCCGGTTAATCATCTTCATTTTATCAGTAACTCTGCAAATGCTTTGAATAGATAGCAAAATGCTTATAAGGTTTCATTTCGAAAAGATCAGAAATATGGATTACCGATTTGTTTTCATTTGAAATCCAGGTGGTTGAAACCGTTGAATACTTCCTGAGTATTTTAACTGCTGACTTTATCATCGCTGCGGCAACCCGGGTGTGCTGGAATTCTTTCTTTATTCCGACAGTATATATTATCAGGTCTTTTGTCCTGTTCCTTTGCATAAAAAGGCCAGGAATATTCCAGATCATCATTTTTCCCTTCAATGGCTTGATTAACCTGTTAAAATCAATGACACACTGAAGAACTCCAACCGGCTGACCTTTGTACTCGGCAAATAATATGAGCTCAGGTTTGGTGACAAAAAACATGAACCTGGCAGAAAACCTGTACTCCTCCTTTTTCAGGGGCAGGAAGAACAAATTGTTCTCAAATGCATCATTATTTATGCCGCGCATAATTTCAAGGTCCCGCTTCATCCGCCATATACAGAACTTTCTGAAACGGAAGTCCCGGCCATATATATCTGATTCAGCCGCCGTACCATATTTTGATAATGTGGCTTGTATATTGGTGTTTATCCTTGTATGAAAAACTGAAGATTCTGAAAATCCCGCTCCGGCAAGTAACCCGGGGTAATAGGGGGGATTATATGTCTCAAAGAAAACCGGTGATGAATTATAGTTATCTGTAAGGATTCCAAGTTCTGAATAATGATTTGGATTAAAAGGACCTTCCAGGAATTCCGCACCGGAAGCCCGGCACTCAGTTTCGATTTGTTTAAAGAGATATCTTGCTGCAGAAATGTCATTGAGCGATTCGAAATATCCGAAAAAGGCTGATTTCTTATTCCATTTCAACCAGTGCCGGCGATTTATTACCATTATCGATCTGCAAACAGGCTTATCTCCGGAATAACAGACAAACACCTTTAAAACAACATCGCGAAAGTATGGATTCTTTTCTTTATTAAGCACTCTCCTCACTTCAGAAGTCTGCGGAGCTACCCAGTACAAATCGTCACGATAGATTTCATAAGGGATTGAAAGAAAGTCTTTCCATCCTGTTTCCCCTGAAATTTCCCTTACAATATATGACACTATTGTTTTCTTATTTGTTCAACAATGTATGCTTTGTAAATAAAAGACCTGTCTCTTTCGTGAAGGGCAGAAGAGAGTCCTTCGACAGGAATTATTTTATCTGAAAGGCTTCCAGGTCTGGTTCTTGTGACCAGATGATTACGGTATGTTATTATAGCACCGTCTCTGGCCACTCTTATGGTTTCAGCAAGAATATCTTTGAATTCCTTTAAAGACATCCACTCAAATATATTGGTAAAATTAAATCTTGAAATTGTTCCTTCCGGAATTGTTTTGAAGTATTCAAAGCAACCGGAAGTAACCAGTTCAATACGATTTAACCTGTTGCGTATAGTCTCAAAATTTTGCTGTTCCAGATACGCAGGGAGGTTATTTTCAAAATAATTCCCAAGCAAAATATAAGCAAGAAAATAGTTCTCTTTTACAGGCATTTGTGTCACAGCTCTTTTTATTGCTGACCTGTAATATTTTTCGAAGGAGAATGTAGGATCAAGATATCTATAGAAAGCAGGGTCGAAAAGAAGGCTTGCAAATGAACGGCTTAGGAAAACACGGCAAAAAAAACGCCACCTTGAATTATCCCACTTTTCATTGAATAATTTTACCCGTTCTTCTTCACTTTGTGATGCAAACAATTCATTTATAACCCGCTTCCCGATCAGGATTCTGAATATGTTTTTCAGAAGGTGCATATATCTTTCATACCTCCCGCAATGAATGATTCCGCGATTTATGTCCCTTGTTTTACTGCTCCAGTATAGCTGTTCGGCATCTGGAAGGAAAGGTTTCAGCTTTTCAAATAATTCCAGCCTCCTTTCCGAGGGTCTCACTCCCAGAAACTCCAACAATTCATTGTAAGAAAAATTACGGAAAGCACTTATCTTAAGTGAAAGCAAATAATTCTGATATCTGCTGAGGTCAAGGCAGATAACTTTTCCCGGATCATCAATCAGGAATGCTAAAGCGTTGCAGCCGCCTGATGTGATGGAGAATATCGTATCAATATTTTGAATCTTAAAAGCAAGTCTGTCTATTTCGGGATCTTCCCAGCATTGGGCATATAAAATATCCCTGAATACCTTTGAATGAGAGAATCTCTTTCTTTTCGGTATTGAGGGAATCCATGATGAAGCATCAGGAGATACACCAATGACAGTATGCACAACTGCCCAATCAATTACTCCTGGGAGGCCAATTAATATTGCATGAAAAAACTTTTCTGTAAAAGCTGCTACTATAAGCCCCGGGATAAAAAGAATGTATTGCGCATTATGCCTGAATCCATCAAAATTTATGAAGAAATTCAATGGCTCTTTAAAGAGTTTTTTGATTTGTGCAAAACCGGGTAAAATGGCTGGAGTGGAATCTATATAATCCAGGTAGATTTGACCAAATTCTTTTTTCAGGCTCTCTTCTTCATATTTTATTAACTGAAGATAATGCAGATAAATTAACAACGGTATCAATAAGCCAATGGGTCTTAAACAAAATGATAAAGATGTAAATGCAATAAGATCAGCAAAATAAATTGGATTCCTGACAAAGACATAAGGCCCAGACACCAGGAGCCTGCTATCCTGGATCCTAAATGACATCACGGTCCTTGAAGTCAGGACACTTCCGCCCCACATACGAATAAGGGATGCAAAAATAACCAATATTGCAACAATAATAAAACCATAACGAATTGACAATGTAGCTGATAAACCTATCCATCGGCCAGCTGTCTCAATTATGACAGGTGTATTTTTAAATGCAAGAAAGGATAGCAGGGATATAATTAAAACAATTGAAAGGGAGATAAATATTCTTACTTCAAACCATGTTTGCCTTATACTTCCGGACAAAGGTTGCATTTTAATCTGTGTTATTAAAGCCGGTTTTTATTCTGATTGAAGCCGGAATAATTTCGATGCAAAATGGAGAAAATCCCAGTACTTCTCCATCAGCTTCAATGTTAATCTTTGTATCAGAGGTAATATTAAGCTTTTTACACCTTTTTATAGTGAAATAAGATGACAGAATATGTGAGCCGGAATAAACCTTGGTAAGGTTAAACAATCTTTTAATAACATTCATATCATGCATTAGAAGTACATCAAACAACCCATCATCAATTTTTGCATCCGGTGTCAGTTTCATTCCGCCAGCACACTCAGTCCCGTTGCCGGCAACAACTCCGATAAGTTTAAATTTACCGGCAGGTTCATCATCAAATCTTATGCTTAATGACTGAGGTTTTAACATTAGAACCTGAATAGTGGAAGTCAAACCAAAAGCAACTGTGCCACCTAAAATTTTTTGCTTTTTTCCGACAGCGGAAGCCACTTTGCTTCCAATTCCAGTCTGACATTCATTGATAAAAAGACGTTCGGACGGTTTTCCGTTATTATCGTAATAAGAGATACGTCCAACATCCACTGGAATGCTTTTACCATGTACAATCAGGTCAACCTGCCGGTCAACGGATCCTGGCAGCTTAAAACCACCGCCTATACCTCTTCCGGTACCGCAGCTAATGATGCCAAGTTCGCATAAAGGATTTATTGGTTTATTTTCAATAAAAAAGCCATTTACTATCTCATTAACTGTACCGTCTCCACCGACAGAAATTATCATTGATGCACCATTTATTATAGAATCCCTTGCAATAAATGTTGCCTCATCTTTATGTTTTGTAAAAATCAGATTAATATTAGAATCGGAAATCCTTCTGATTTCTGGCAATAAGGAATCAGCAATTTGTCTTGCTTTGCCACTGCCAGCCGTTGGATTGACTATAATTTGTATACCACTGGTTTTCAATGCATAGTCCTGAAACAAGTAAAGTTAGACAAAAATTTTCAGCAAGCGGAAACTTTTACTGAAATAAATTATTTCCCATCCCATCCTGCCAGTCTTGCCCAGAGCCACCATGCGGCATATGCTTTCTGGTTGCCATTTAATGGCTGTGTGTGAGCAGCAGAACAGGCGAACCAGTCAACACCCTGATTATGTGTGTTTTGCCACTCAATAGCCCAGTTCCCGTCACGGGTACCGTCGCCATTCGTGTCATAGGCACATGCATCATCGGGTTTTTTGCCACCAAAGTATGTTCCATCAGGATTATAACATTCTATATCGGCAAAGTCATAAAGAATCTTTTTATTCTCTGTGCAATAGTTTCTGATCTGCTCATTTCTGAGATGAAGATTTCCTGTTAAGCCTGTCCCGTCAAGATGCCCGGTCATGTATATAAATTTTACAGAAGGGAAATCACGTTCAAGGCTGTTCATTAGGTCCAGATAGGTGTTGATGTCAGCTTCTGAAGCATTTGAAACCTCACCGCACCACGACCAGATTATAACATTCACATCAGTATTAGCGGCCAGGTAGGTCCTTGTCGCCGAAGCCCAGGACGTCCTGTCGGGGTTTCCGAGATCACCGTTCATTGCATAATCGTGAAGGTCGAGGGCACCATCGGTTCCTCCATTGTTCCATGAAAATGAAGTTCCCTTGAAAGATACAAGTCCTGACATTCCTTCGGTGAGCTGGCTGCCATGCGATGTATGGCTGTAAGCAATATGAAGATTATCCTTTGCTGCCAGGATCCACTCGGAAGGTATCGAGGTAAGTTTTGCACAGGAATGATCAATTATAAGACCGTCTCCTGCAACAGGTCCCATATCGCTCTCCTTGTTACAACCTGTAATCATGGCAATAAATGCCATGCTGAGAAATATTAGTAAATATCTCATAAGTTAAAATTTAAATAAGTATTAAGACTCCTGCTCTGACTTTCAAAAAGAGTCATCTTTTGATTTAAACGATAAAAGCATCGGAATGTTGCATTTTGTAATTCAGACCCCCTGGCCGGTTGTGGCAAGTATAGTAAATCCGTGTTATCTGTGGTGAAAAACCAGAAGGCTATTTCGACTTCAAATCGTTATTGCATTATTTGAAGAATATATAATAAGGCAATAACAATTATTGTGATTGATGAAACTCCTATCGGGAACCACACCGGAGCAATCCATGGTTTGGGAATAAGGAACAGAACATCGATGGTTTTTAGTGTTGGAGGCCATTTGATCAGAATAAAAAGCGACAGATAGTAAACCAGATCCCAGAATGCAAAGGTCCAAAGGAAGAAGATCCCTCTTTCAATCCACGAACTCCCAACCAGACAGGCGATCACAACCAGCATGATTATAGTTGCTGCTTCACGGGTCATCTCAATTTTCAGATATGATGGCGCTATTTTCCCAAGCGATTCCCTGTTCGATTCCGAATCAAGCATTCCGAGAGCTTTCCGAAGGTAAACAACAACCACACCTTCAAGGTGTGCCATTGCGATACCAAAAACCGCAAGAAGCAATAATTTCAGCAACATATTATGATGAATCAATTAAATAGTAATGCTAAAAAAGATAAATTTAAATTTTTATTTATGAATTCAAAAGAAAGGGTATTAAAAGCATTAAGGAAACTGGACGGGAATCCCGACAGAGTTCCTATACAATTTGACCTGTGCAGGCAGCATACTGAAGCTTTCGGGAAAAAGCTCGGGATCGCACCGGATTATTCTTTGTCATATTATGAGGATCTTACCTACAGGATCTCTGCAAACGAAATCAGGACAAAAATGGGGAGTGATGTTGTAGTGGTTGGCGCTACGGTTCCTTCGGGATATACCCCCGAAATCATCAGTGGCAGTGTTACCAGTAATGAATTCGGTATGCACATGAAGCCCGGACCATTATATGTGGAAGTTGTAAAATGCCCGCTTGAAAATGCAGCTTCTAAAAGAGATATTGAAGACTATTCTTTCCCTGATCCCTGCTCAAATGGCAGATTTGAAAAAGCCAGGAGAGACATTGATAAATATGGCGACAGGTACTTCGTGATCGGCGATGTCGAGATCTCCCTTTTTGAGATGGCCTGGCATCTTACAGGACTTGAGAAATATATGATCGGGATGCTCTGTGAGGAACCCTGGATCGAACCTCTTAATGATCTCGTGGAAGCATGGAGTACCGGCCTTGCTATCCAGCTTGTAAAAGCCGGAGTGGATGCAATATGGATCGGCGAAGATCTGGGCAGTCAGACATCAACATTGATTGCCCCCGATGACTGGAGATCCAGGTTTAAGCCGCGTCATAAAAGAATGATCGAAACACTTCGCAGGGAGAATCCCGATCTTATTCTGATTATGCATTCCGATGGAGCTGTTGCACCATTGATCGAGGATTTTATTGAGATAGGAGTAGATGTTTATAATCCCGTCCAGCCAAATGTAGCAGGTTCCGATCCGCAGTTACTCAAGGACCGGTATGGTGATAAGATCTGTTTCTTCGGAGGAATTGATCAACAGTCGCTCCTTCCATCAGGCGATATCAAGATCATAAGAGAAGAGATAAAAAGAAGGATAAGTATCCTGGGCAAAAACAGGGGTTATATTCTGGCTCCGGCCCATATCCTTCAGCCGGATGTTACTGCTGAAACAATCGGCGAAATGATTAAAGCCGCCGTTGAATATGGAAGTTATTGAGCCACTTGATCAATCGTAGAGATTAAGGAGAAAGATGGAAATCATGAATGAAACTGAACATCAACACTACGAAGTAAGTGGAAGGAATCTGGGATTTGCTATCCTGCTTAATATTGGAATTACCTTAGCTCAGTCAATCGGCGGAATAATTTCAGGCAGTATGGCATTGCTTAGCGATGCGGCTCATAACTTCAGCGATGTGTTATCAATGATCATAAGCTTTCTGGCGAACAGGCTGGCAAAAAGAGAAGCAACGGAAAAACAAACATTCGGTTTCAGACGGTCAGAAATTCTGGCTGCTTTTATAAACTCTGCTACGCTGATTTTAATTTCAGGCATTATTCTTTTTGAAGCCATTCAGCGACTAGTTAATCCTGTACCGATTTCTGCAAATCTGGTTATCTATTTAGCTATTGCGGGAATACTGGTAAATGGAGTTTCCGTGTTGTTCATCCGGAACGATTCTCATGAAAACATGAACATAAAATCGGTTTACCTTCATTTGTTTGGCGATATGTTGGTTTCAATCGCAGTTTTGCTGGGGGGACTTGCAATGAAATTCCTGCAGTGGTACCGGATCGACAGCTTCTTCTCTATAATAATAGCCATCTATTTGCTCTATATGGGCTGGGGAATTGTCAGATCATCATTACGTATAATTATGCAATTCACTCCGGAAGAAATTGACATTAAGAAAATTGCCACTGAGATCGAGAAGATACAGGGAGTAAAAAATATTCATCATGTTCACGTCTGGCAAATCAATGAACGCGAGATGATGTTTGAAGCACATATTGATATGTCGGAAGATGTTAATGTAAGTAAGTTCGAAGATATTCTTCATCGAATAAAAGCGGTCTTAACAAAATACGATATTAATCATTCAACAATTCAACCCGAGTTAACAGTTGATGATAAGAAGCAAATAATTTATTAATGCCTGAAAATCCGTGGAATAAATTTCGGCACCTCTTTCTGATAGACAGCATATTCAGGATACTTTTTACTGCTTAAGCTTTCAGTCAGATGAGAGCTGCCGATGAAAATGAGAACCAGTAATACCGGACCTGCCAGAGTTATATTGATCCATAGTCCGGATGCAGCAACACCAAAAAAATAGAAGCAGATCCATATTGCCTGTTCCGATGTAAAATTCGGATGTCTTGCATACCTCCACAAACCTTCAGTCAAAAATCCTTTATGCACCGATTCTTTATACAGGTTTCCATCGTTTACGGGATTCTTTTTTTCATGATGAAATCTGAACTGTTGATTGTCCGCAATACTCTCAGTGATTATAAATGTCAGCATCAGGCTGGCAGCAAGAAGATCAATTACCGTAAGCTCCTTTTCAGGAAAAATTGCTGCAATAAACAGAGGGGAAGAGAACAGGAAGATCACTATGTTCTGATAAACAGATATGAATAGCAAATTAAAAAAGCCAAACCTCAATCGACCTTTAAGTACCTTTGTTTCCCTCAATATATTCCACCTGTAATCCTCCTCCCCTTTCCATGGAATTATGTTATAACCGCCCTTCCTGTAAAAATTATAGCTGAGTCTCAAGCCCCAGATCGTGACCAGTGATGCCATTAGTATCACTCTTGGTGATGGTACTGAAGCAACTGTAATCCAGCCGTAAGCAACTGGTAAAAGGCTCCAGAGCTTATCTACCTGGCTGTAGTTACGGGTAATTTCGCTCACCAGGAAACTGACTGCTGCTACAATAAGCATTAAAGTAATCCACCTTGCAACAAGATCTTGAAAATCACCATTGTATTCTGAGAAGACCATTTGAAAACAAGTAATCAGGGAAAATCGAGTCATATATTTTAAGTTTTATTAATAAATGCAGCAATAATTTTTCACATTCAAATAATTATCTTGCCACCGAAACTAATACTAAATTGTCAGAACCTGATATGAAGAACTTTAAAAACATTCTCTTGCTGATTTTGGTTGGCACATTGATGGTCTCCTGTTACACCACAAAGAAATCAGTCATTAAAGGCAATCACAAAGTAAAAAATGTAATTTACATGATTGGTGACGGTATGGGAGTTGCACATACTTATGCCGCGATGAGTGTTTCAGATACCCCTCTTAATATTGAAAGGAGCGAAGTTACAGGCTTTCAGAAGACATTTTCGGCTAATAACTATATAACCGATTCAGGAGCTGCAGGAACAACCCTGGCAAGCGGAAAGAAAACAAATAACGGTGCGATCGGAGTTGATGATCAGGGGAAAAATGTAAAGACACTGCTTGAGATTGCAGAAGAAAACGGACTTGCGACCGGATTGGTCTCCACCTCCTCGGTAACTCACGCGACACCTGCTTCATTTATTGCACATCAATCGAGCCGGGGAAGCTATGAAGACATTGCCAGGGATTTTCTGAGAACCGATATTGATGTATTTATCGGCGGTGGCACTGATCATTTTGCAAAGAGGACTGACGGATTGAATCTGTTGGACAGTCTTAAAGCAAAAGGTTATGAGGTTGATACATCTATGGAAATGATCCTGAAATCTGATGCCGGAAAACTTGCCGGATTTACAGCTCCCCTTCAGAATCCTTACCGGTTGAAAGGAAGGGGAGATATGCTGCCTGCTTCCACAGGAAAGGCTATAGAGATTTTAAGGAAGAATCCAAAGGGCTTTTTTCTGATGATTGAAGGATCCCAGATTGACTGGGCGGCACATGCCCATGCTGCAGACACTCTTATTGATGAGACCCTTGATTTTGACAAGGCCATAGGTATTGCACTTGATTTCGCCAGGGAAGATGGACATACTCTTGTTGTTATTACAGCAGACCATGAAACCGGCGGAGTTACTATTATCGGAGGCGACAGAAAGGCAAAAAATGTCAAACTGGCTTTTTCAACAACCGGTCATTCAGCAGTCATGGTTCCCGTATATGCTTACGGACCGGGATCCTGGAAATTCACGGGTATCTATGATAATACACAATTGTTTCAGAAGATACTGAATTCCTATAAATTCAGGAAGTAGGCTAACCCTGTTAATTGGCTGCCTATATATCAATGTCGGTTGTCCTTTAATTTTTCAATATAAACATCAATATAGAAATTTTTCTGTTTCGACCGGTATTGCATAATGAATCTGGGATGTTCCAGAGGCTCAATCTTTTTAAAAAAATGATATTCGCTGTTCAGCCTTGAAAGGAATCGGAAATTCTTTCCTGTTCCAAGGCAAAAGCATATCTCCGTGTCAATGTCGAATAAAATCTGTTTGTTAATTGATTCAACAGCAAAATCAACAATTGCCTCTGAAAGTTCCCTGCTGTCGTAATAGTTAAAATTGACCTCATTCCCGCTTGAAGCGGTTTTCGTAAATCCTAGAGGGCTTACAGAGCTTATGAAAAAATCACCATAAAATTTTTCGGGACCGCCATACCTGTCGATCATCTCATAAAAAAATACCGAGGATGTTTCATGTGTTTTGATCCCATGTAATGACAAACCGCATTTTTCTTTCAGCCTCACGGTATCAGTGAAAGGTATTCCGGTAGCTCCTGCTCCGAACCGGCCCGGATTTATTCCCAGGATAATTCGTCTTGATCTGTTATCGGAGTAATATTTCCTGTAAAACTCTGTCACGACAGAAAGTATTTCCTTATTCTCCCTGAAGGGATTCATGATTGATATTCCGGCCGGCAGCTTCCCGGAATACTCCAGCGCGCTGTAGTAGGCTATTACTTTATCGGCAAAAGAAGACATAAAGTTGTATTTGCTTGTATGCAAAAATAAGTATTTCATTACCGAACAGGTATTTAAACATTCCAAAAAAACTCTAACTTTGGGCGCTTTAAAGCCACCAAATAATTTTTAAGTGACAGGAATACTGAAACCATACGGGGATAAACAAAAGGCTTTCGACAGGAGGTACCTTGAAATGGCTCTTATCTGGGCCCAGAATTCCTATTGCATTCGAAGACAGGTAGGGGCCCTCATTGTAAAGGAGAAAATGATAATTTCCGATGGATATAACGGTACTCCTGCAGGATTTGAAAACGTTTGCGAGGATGAGAA